>NZ_JAQEUJ010000038.1:0-20040 GCF_027695515.1 Coprococcus sp. LG101-27 | reverse complement strand
AAAGCTGAGGAAATCTATGGAAAAGCAAAGGAACTTGTTCCTGTACTTCCTAAGGATGACATTACAAAGCTTATTATCAAGCAGGCAGTAAACCAGCTTAACAGTGCTTCTACAACCGTTGAATCACTACGCACACTTATGAATGAAACTGCATCCAAACTCCCAGAGTATCCTATTGTTATGGCGATGAAAGGGGTTGGTGCTTCGCTTGGTCCTCAATTGATGGCTGAGATTGGTGATGTTTCCCGTTTTACCCATAAAGGTGCTATTACTGCTTTTGCCGGTGTAGATCCCGGTGTTAATGAATCGGGAAGTTATGAACAAAAAAGTGTTCCAACTTCAAAACGAGGCTCATCTGATCTTAGAAAGACTTTATTTCAGGTAATGGATGTCTTAATAAAAACACACCCACAGGATGATCCTGTGTATCAGTTCATAGATAAGAAACGGGCACAAGGCAAGCCTTATTATGTCTATATGACTGCAGGTGCCAACAAGTTTCTAAGAATCTATTACGGACGAGTGAAAGAATATCTTTCATCTCTTCCAGAATCCTAATCATCATTATAATTCTCAGACCAGCACTGGTGTGGTGGTCTTATTTTGATACCTACTTTTCAACCTGTATAAAATTTTCAATGTTCTTCAATTTAGCCTTGACTTTTTATTTGCAGGCTAATTTGTCAAACACCGACTCGCTGATTCCGAGAAAATGAACACTTACTGTATTGGAAGCCTTTGCATCTTCCCAAACCTGTTCTTCATAATCAGTCCAGTTTTTTTCATATTTATCTGCGAATGCTTCCCATGTTTTCAGAAGTTCCGGCTCCATCTTGTGGGTTTCCTCAGAATAATACACATATCCTGTCTTAGCACTATCAGGACATTCGTCCAAAATCTCTTTGATTTCAGGTGTAATACCGTTGAAATTCGTATTTGACAAACTTCCCGTCATCTGATCCAGTTGAAAATCGGAAGCTAAAAACACTTTTCGGTAAGAATCAAAATCATATCCCTGCACCAACATCACGATACAGTTGACAACCACCATAGAAAGAGCGATAGAAAGCATAACAATCAATCCCTTTTTCCAATTTCGTAACACATTTTGAACTGCCATTCCCCACCAGGTTACAGAAGTATTCTTTTTTATTTTCCTATGTGACTGCTCTCCTTCTGCCAAACGCAGAGCTTCCACAGGCGAAACTCTTTCCACCATTTTACAAGCCTGCAGACTGGAGAGATACACCGTTAAAAGCGTTAAAAGTATCGCTGCAAGAAAAATCAAAGGATTTGCTGATACTACTGTCTGAGCCGTTTTTCCTGCCTGTGCACTAATTGCAGCATCTGCAGTCAAGGACGGAGCCATACAAAGACCTGCAAGATAACCACAAAGCAATCCGATTGGAATGCCAATAGCTGATAATCTCCACGCCTGCATACGTACAATTTTCTTCAACTGCTTTCCCGTTGTCCCCACATTCTTTAACAATCCGTAAGCCCGGATATCCGTTTTCACAGAAATGTTAAAAATATTATAAATAATCAGGTATCCAGCTAATATGACAAATAGAATCATTATAATTAAAGAAGAAAATGAAAATGAATCCTCTTCAAAGAGATTATATGCCGGATTGACTTCCATTCCTGTCCCAGCTTTCGTAAATCCCGCTGCTTTGGATATCTTTTCCGTTTTCTTTTCCAAATTCCAAAGGTTCTTGTACCAGACAGAATACTCTTTTTCTCCATTGTAGATGCCATTTTCTAATTCTTCCTGCGTAACGGGATAACGATTCTCCTTTGCATAGGCTTCGGATACCCAGACCATCTGACCTAAAACAGCTTTATCCCCCTGCCAGAATCCACATATCTGAAACGTATCTGTCTTATATTGTTTCAGCATAGGATTTACTTCCCAGGTCAGCGTTACTTCTTCCCCAATCTTTGGTGTAACACCCAGAGATTCCAATATCGTGCTGCTAAGTGCTACTTCATTTTCTTTCTCCGGCAGTCTTCCTGTAGTTGGCAGACAATTAAAACTTTCTGCCATATTTTCATCTGCATATCGGACCTCTACGGAAAATCCAAACCGTTCGTCCATTCCAGCTCCCAGAAAAATACCGGAACCATATCGTTCCACATCTTCATCCTGTTCTATTGTTTTTTGCAATCTCTCCGCATCTTCTTCTGACAAATTCTGCGCAATAGCATGGGATGAATCCATAAATTGCTTAATTTCCGTTGCTCTTTTGGAAAGTATCATGGATACGCTCCCCACAAAGAGGCTTGTAAATAACAGTGATGTCAACATGATTGCAATAACAGCAATAATATTTCTTGCTCGGTTCATTTTCATAAAACGTTTCGTCAATAATCGTAACGTTTCTTTATTCTCTACTTTTACCATATAATCGCCCTCACTATGCCAAACCACTGTCTGAAACAATTTTTCCGTCTTCAATCTGTAAAATCCTGTCAGCCATCTGGGCAATCTCCTCATTGTGAGTAATCATTACAATCGTTTGATGAAAACGCTTACTGGTGACTTTTAAAAGTCCCAATACATCCTGACTCGTTTTGGAGTCCAGATTGCCTGTCGGTTCATCTGCCAGCAAAATAGCAGGTTTTGCCGCTAATGCTCTTGCGATTGCCACCCTTTGCTGCTGACCCCCTGACAGTGCACTTGGAAGATTTTCCAGTTTTGTCCGAATACCCAGTGTATCTATGATTTCATTTACATAACCTTTTTCAATCTTTTTTCCATCCAGTTTTACAGGAAGAACAATATTTTCCCATACATTCAGCATCGGAACCAGATTATACTGTTGAAATACAAATCCAATATTTCTACGCCTAAAAATAGTAAGCTCTTCATCTGGCATATGGCTTAAATTCTGTCCGTCAACAATGACCTGACCGGATGTTGGATTATCCAAACCACCAATGATATGAAGCAATGTAGACTTTCCACTTCCAGAGGTTCCAACAATCGCTACAAACTCCCCTTTTTCTACTTCCAGGTTTATACCATCAAGAGCCCTGACTTCTGTTTCTCCCTGCCCATATATTTTTCGTAAATTTACTGCTTTTAATATATTCATGCCATCCTCCCATCAAAAAAGCCTGTATTGATCTTTACAATACAGACTTTATCATGACAATGTCTCCATCTGGTTTCTGAAATGTCACAGTTTTGATACTATTCCTTCTTTGCTATTGGAAGAAACACAGAAAATGTAGAACCTTTTCCTCTCTTTGATGTCACTTTTATATACCCCTTTTGTGCCTGAATGATCTCTCTTGCAAGGAATAAGCCAATTCCTACTCCTGGCTGGTCTGCCACTGACAGACTCCGATAAAACCTTCCAAATATCTTTGGTATTTCTTCTTTTTCTATTCCAATGCCATCATCAATGATATCGATCTTTACAAAGAAAGAATACTGCTCGGCTTTTATCTGAACATTTCCCCCACATGCTGTGTATTTAATCGCATTGTCTACAATATTTCCAAGTGCTTCCACAGTCCATTTTGCATCACACATAGCATGTAAATCCGTGTCAAATAGATTCAGGGAAATATCCTTCTCCATTGCTTTTACATTAAACTGCTGCTGTACGGATGCAAACATCTGTGCAATAGCAGTATCCTCCGGATGTACTGCTATAATTCCGCTCTCCATTCGTGATAATTTGACCAGTGATTGTATCAGAAAATCTAATTTCTCCGTCTGCTCCAAAATAGTAGCTATCTCCTCTTGATTTTCATTACTCACTTCAGAAAGTATTTCTCCATAGACTTTCAGATTTGAAATGGGAGTCAGTGTCTGATGCGCAATATCTGAAATAAGTTTTTGTATCACTTCTTTCTGTTCCTGTTGATTTTTTTTGCCAGAAAACTACTGTCTATATATTGTTTCATGCTGTTTTCAAGAGCAGAATACTTTTCTTCTGATATTTCTGTCCGTTCCAGTTCTCCATCTATTGCACAATCCAGCATTCGCTGCAGCCGGTTAAAAAGCTTTTTTTCTTTCTGATAAAAAAAGCTGTACCAAAAAACTCCGCTCAGGACAAATATAACTACAATCAACATAATTGTTTCTATCATCCATTCACCGCCCATGTATAACCAATTCCATAAACCGTCTTGACATATTCAGGCTTCTGCGTATCATCTTCTAATTTGTCTCTGAGGCGTTTGACTGCAACAGTCAGAGCATGAGCATCCACAAACTCTGTATCTCCCTGCCATACCTCGTCAATCAGATATTCCCGTTTCAATACTTTTCCTCTGTTTTCACACAGCACTCTAAGGAGCTTTTGTTCTGTCTTACTAAGTTCAATAGGTTCTCCATCTTTGAAAAATTCCATTTTATCGAAATAGAACTCAAATCCATCAAGCTCCATAGAATTTTTAGCTGCTGCCTCTTTATTTCTAAGCTGCACAGACACTCTTGCACGCAAAACCATCAAGCTAAACGGTTTCGTAATATAATCATTTGCCCCAGCTTCCAATCCTGTTACAATATCCACTTCCATGTTATTTACTGTAAGCAGAATAATCGGCACCTGACTATTTTTCCTTATTTCTCTTACAAAATCAATCCCATTCCCATCCGGCAAATTCACATCTAATAAAACCAATGTGATATCTTCCTTTTTCAAGATTTCTCTAGCTTCCTGCAAAGTTCTGCACTGATAAAAGAAATAAGCATCATTCTTTAAAGCCAGACGGATTCCATCATTTAATTTTTTGTCATCTTCAACAATCAGTAACTTTTCACTCATATTTTCTCTGCTTTCTTACAAATTACGCTAATTGTATCATTGCCAGTTTTATAAATCAAATCATTAAGTCAAAATCTCCGGCAGAATTTATCTTATAAACAGCAAAAAACTCCCGAAGGAGCTTTCCACGTTTTAAATGTACACTAATTCTCTTAACACAACCTCTTCTGCATCATTTCATATTTCCCATGAAGAATGTTGTAAATTAGTACTATCCACAACGATAACAGGTAATTTAATTATTCGTATTTTTTCCCGATAATGTAAATCGAAACTACCATACCGCCTAATATCATAATTAAGAAAATTTTATTCAAAATATCCCATAAAGCTATATTGAAACAATTGATTATTATAATACCTGCAAGAGGATATAGAACAACTGTTGCAAGTGTCCATATTTTTAAAGTTGTGCAGATGTATATCCAATTTCCATTGTTAAAAGATAAACCAACTAGATGTATTCTAAAAATTCCTTGCGAAACATAATTTATCTTGTTGGCATCATAATATGTTGGTAATATGTCTTTTGCAAAGAAACAAAACCATGCACCAAATAAAAGCATTCCCACGGTAACCAGCAATATATCCCCTTTCATCTCAGCTAATGAACTTCCAGATACAACTAACATAATAATTTCTGTAATAGATATAAAAAAACATAACAAATATGCTAATATCCAGTTTTTTCTATGCTGATGAATAGAATTCCTAACAGCCATATCGAGAGAGCTTACTACCAATTCCTCGACTTCTTTTGTATCAATATTTTTCTGTGTATCTATTTTTTCTCCACGTAACAATTCTGTAACGGTAACATCTAATATATCAGCTATTGGTATGAGTAATACGACATTAGGCATACTAAGACCACGTTCCCATTTGCTGACCGTTTTATCTGATACATATAATTTTTCAGCCAAATCCTTTTGAGTTAAATTCTTTTTCTTTCTTAATTCGGTTACAAATAAACCGAATTTTTCATTACTAATTTGATACATACATCCACCTCCTGCACACATATTATAATGGGAGTACGCATAAATCAATCGACTAGCAGTAGAATTGCAGAATATTAGCACAAATATATCAAATAATCTCCCCATTATAATTATTTCTGTGAAGTTATATTCGGATATTTTTTAAGCCATACTATGGAATAATTAAATCTGTGTAACTTATAACCAGGGCAGAAAAAAACAACCTTCCGGAACTTAGAAAAGGTCACCTGATATGGAATTGTAATTTGATTCTTCTTTGAACTCTTATAAACACAAAAGCTGAACAAATAGGATTTTTCTTCCTACCTGTTCAGCTCTTTGTTTACCTGTAAATCAATTCATTTAACACAATCTCTTCCGCCATATTACGAATACCTTTTACCGCTCTGACCCATTCCATCTGATCACGAACTTTCAATTCTTCCGTAATGCCCTGCCTATCCATCATCTGACGCACCAGAATATCCATTCTCTCCTGTGCTTCATCGTCCACAGTATTCAGATGTTCTGTCAGTCTGTCTTCCAACATATACAGTGAATACATTGCCGGACGATGCTCTTTAAGATATGTTTTTCGCATCATTCCATATTTCCCATAATGCGGTTCTTCATCTGTACTGACAAGATTCGGATAGTAAATTCCGTCTGCGCCAAGTATGTAGGTTCCACCCATTTTTTCAAATGTGCTTTTCATGTGTTATTCCTCCTTGAAATCAGCGATGTCCTTAGATCATCGCAAAATATTTCAGGGCAGCCTTGATAGCTTCTTCTTTTTCTTTCGGACATTGTGGAACTCTTGCATTTTCTGATTTTGGAAGATTATAGTTTTCTCCCACTTCAATTCCACATTTGCGTTTTACCTGAGAAATATATAAACTTGAAACCTTCAATCCAAATTCTTTCAGCACATAATCTTTGATTTCCTGATAGGTTGCTTTCAACTCGGCACTGGTGGCATCCAGCTCGTCCAGGTCTAAGTCGATCTCTATCGTGTCATCTGGTTTTTGTTGGGACAAAAGAACAACAGTCTCTATATGAACCGTGCTCGGAAAAAGATCCACACACCCAATCCGTTCTACCTGATATCCTCTTCCCTGCAGAAGCTCCAGATCTCTTGCCAGGCTGGTCGGCTTGCAGGCAATATAAACCATTCTTTCCACACCAAAATCAATGATCTTTTCCAGTGCTTTCGGATGCACACCGTCTCTTGGTGGATCCAATACGATCAGATCCGGTACTTCACCCAGATCATCGATTACTTTCAACACATCTCCAGCCCAGAAGGTACAGTTATCGAGTCCATTTAAAGCAGCATTTTCTTTTGCAGCCTCTACAGCCTCTTCAACGATCTCCACACCTACTACTTTTTTTGCCACTGGTGCAAGGATCTGTGCAATCGTTCCGGTTCCACTGTAGAGATCAAAGATTACCTTATCTTTCGTCTCACCGATATAAGATCTTGCTGCCTCATAAAGCACTTCCGCGCCAAGGGAATTAGTCTGGAAGAAAGAAAATGGTGTGATCTTGAACTTCAGTCCCAGAAGTTCCTCATAGAAATAATCCTGTCCATATAAAATTTTGGTTCCTTCATCTTTTACCACATCCGCAAGGCTGTTGTTGGTTGTATGAAGAATTCCGGCAAGCTTCCCATCATAAGAAAGACCGGTAAGCTTTTCCACCAGTCTGGCTTCATCTAGCTGTGCCTCCGATGTTGTTACCAGATCAATCAGAATTTCTCCGGTGCGAACTGCCTTTCTCACAAGAAGATGACGGAAAAATCCAGTATGGCGCATTCTGTGATAATACGGAAGACCTGTATCTGTCGCAAACCCCAGAACAGCCTTTATAATTCGTCTGAAATCCTCATCCACAATCTTGCATTCTGTAACATTTACAATATCGTGAAAGCTGCCTCTTTTATGCATGCCAAGTGCAAGAGGTCCGTCCTTATATTCGTCTCCAAAAGAAAATTCCATTTTATTGCGATATGCATCTCTGACCGGGCTTTCTTTAACACCCTCCCAGATATAATCACCATCAACCGCCGCATCCATCATTGCATGGATCTGCGCTTCCTTCATCTCCACCTGCTTTTCATACGGCAGATTCTGATAAGTGCATCCGCCACAGACTCCAAAATGCGGACATGCCGGCTGACATTCTTCCGGTGAATGCTCCAGAATTTCCAGAAGCCGTCCCTCTGCCTGACCTTTTCGTATCTTATTCACCGCGAAACGCACCTTTTGTTCCGGAACGGTATTCTTCACGATCACTTTTTTTTCTTCGTCCTCTACCACGGCAAATCCTTTATTCGGGAAATCTACCCTTTCTATATATCCTTCTAATATCTGTCCTTTTTTCATCTATCTATATACCCTCACATAGAAAAGGCAGGAATCTTTGACAATTCCTGCCTTCGCTGCTTTCTTAATATTACTGTACTTCATCTTCATCACTGAAGAAATCATTGTCGAAATCATCGTCAAAATCTTCTTCAAAGTCTTCCAGATAATCCGGAGTAAAGAAACAATATACTGCATATGCAATTGCTGCAACTGCTGCTACCGCACCGATAATTGCAAGAATCCAGAGAACAGTTGTCTTCTGATCATCATCTTTCTTATGCATCATATCGTTGAGTTTCGTTGTTGCAAGTAATTCTTCGATTCTGTTCATCTCCATACACGCCCTTTCTGCCGTCACTCTCTGCTTCGGCTCACTCATTGTTTATAGCTAGTATACCACAAATCCATGCATAATTTCCACCATATTGCACAGATTTTACGAAAAAGAATGTGTTTCTTAGGCACATAGTGCAATTTTAGTCAATTTTCTGCAGTTTTGCAAACATGGCAAACATCTTCTTCGTGCCCGCCGTATCAAAGTCCACAGTCACTTCATAGTCTCGTCCGCCTTCTGTGATCTGTGTCACCAGACCTTCCCCAAACTTAATATGACGCACTCTGTCCCCCACATCATATCCCGGACCTTTTCCCTTGGTCACAGTAAACTGCTGTGCAGGCTTTGTCGCTGCGAACGCTTTTGTCGCAAATGCCTGCTTTGCCTGACGGTAAGCAGATACCTTTGGTTCCTCCTCTGTCTGCTCTTTTTTGAACAGGGCACCGGTAGAAAGCAGACTCAGCGGAATCTCTTTTAAGAATCTGGACATCTTATTATACTGTGTCTCACCGTGTACCATCCGTCGTCTTGCACAGGTCAGCGTCAGATTCTCCTTTGCACGGGTAATTCCCACATAACAGAGTCTTCTCTCTTCTTCCAGCTCTGCCGGATCATCTGCCGTGATCGTCATATAACTTGGGAAAATCCCATCTTCCAGGCCGGCGAGATAGACGTGTGGAAATTCCAGGCCTTTCGCACTATGTAAAGTCATCAGCACCACATAGTCCGTCTCCTCATCAAGACTGTCGATATCTGCAACCAATGCCACTTGCTCTAAAAAACCGGAAAGTGTCGATTTTTCATCTTCTGCTTCACAGGACTCTTCGTATGCAACAATTTTATTCCGGAGCTCTTCAATATTTTCCAGACGGCTTTCTGCTTCTTCATCAGAATCTGCCTGCAGTTCTTCTACATATCCAGTCGCATCGATAATCTCATCCATCAATTCCGCTACACTCATGCGTTCGCCTTCGGCTTTAAAATGCTCAATCAGGGCTGCAAAGGATTCGATTTTGCCAAGCGCACGTCCGATTCCCGGAACCGATCCTGCAGCCAGGATTGCTTCATAGAAACTGATCTCCCGTTCCGTTGCATAATCCTGCACCCTTCCGATAGTTGTCAGTCCGATTCCCCTCTTCGGTACATTGATGATCCTCCGTACTGCCAGATCATCTTTTCCATTATCTACTGTTTTTAAATATGCCAGCAGATCCTTTATTTCGCGTCTTGCATAGAAGTTTACTCCACCAACGATCTTATACGGAACATTGGATACCACCATCTTTTCCTCGAATATACGCGACTGCGCATTGGTTCTGTATAAAATAGCGAAATCCTTATATTCTCTTTTTCCACTGTTCACCTTGTCTTTGATATCACTGACAATATAATCCGCCTCATCGTAGGCAGAATCAAACTGACG
Organism: Coprococcus sp. LG101-27; assembly: GCF_027695515.1. Taxonomy (NCBI): domain Bacteria; kingdom Bacillati; phylum Bacillota; class Clostridia; order Lachnospirales; family Lachnospiraceae; genus Coprococcus; species Coprococcus sp. LG101-27. The sequence continues at coordinate 10,150 of NZ_JAQEUJ010000038.1, read as the reverse complement.
GAACTGAATCTTCTCACCCTCACCATTCTCGGTCCAGAGCGACTTCTCTTTTCGTCCTGTATTGTGACGGATCACTTCATTTGCTGCGTTCAGGATTGTGGATGTGGAACGGTAATTCTGTTCCAGCTTGATCACTTTCGCATTCGGATATTCTTTTTCAAAATTCAGGATATTCATGATATTCGCACCCCTGAATTTGTAGATCGACTGGTCGTCATCACCAACTACACACAGATTCTGATACTTACCGGCAAGAAGGCTTACCAGCTTAAACTGTACCGTATTCGTATCCTGGTACTCATCCACCATGATATAACGGAATCTTTCCTGATAATACTCCAGAACGTCCGGCTGTGTCTGAAGAAGCTGTACCGTCTTTAAAAGCAGATCGTCAAAATCGAGTGCATTGTTAGCTTTCAGCTGCTTTTCATACTCGGTATAAACCTGTGCAATCTTCTTTTTCGCCCAATCCCCTTCCGCACGAAGTGTCATCTCTTCCGGTGTGACAAGCTCATCTTTTGCAGAAGAAATCGCACTAAGAAGCGACCGTTCCTTAAACATTTTCGTATCAATCTGCAAATATTTACACACATCCTTGATCAGTGTCTTCTGATCATCTGCATCATAAATCGTAAAATTTGTATCATACCCGAGCCGGTCAATATATCTGCGCAGGATCCGCACACACATTGAATGGAAGGTGCTCACCCAGATACTCTCCGAACCGAATCCAACAATCTGATCCACTCTCTCACGCATCTCCCCGGCTGCCTTGTTCGTAAATGTGATCGCCAGGATATTCCATGGGTTCACACCTATCTGATCGATCAGCCAGGCAATCCTGTGTGTAAGGACACGTGTCTTACCGGATCCTGCTCCGGCAAGGATCAGAAGCGGGCCCTCTGTATAAAAAACGGCCTCCTGCTGTCTGTCATTTAATGTATCATAAATACTCATATTTTTGTTCCTCTTTCTTCTCCTCTCTCGAGGCTCTATTGCATCATTATATTATAAAAAAAGTGGGGTGTCAAAGAATCTCTCGTCCCTATTTTTCGTCGTAAAAATAGAAAAATCCAGCTCCTTTTTTCTTATCTGTAAAATTTTGCAAAATATCTGGACTTTAAAATTTTAATGTGCTAATATGTCATTGTATGAATGAGTGGGGCAGTTTATGTCACACTCTTATTGATTATTTGTCATGGAGGGATAATATAATGAGTAGAAAAATCAGAACAGAAGCGGTCGATTCTTTATTTGATGCCGTTCTCAGTCTGAAAAGCAGAGAAGAATGCTACACATTCTTTGAAGATGTCTGCACGATCAATGAGCTTTTATCGCTTTCACAGCGTTTTGAAGTAGCTAAGATGCTACGTGATCAGAAAACATACCTGGAGATTGCAGAAAAGACTGGTGCTTCCACAGCAACAATCAGCCGCGTAAATCGCTCTCTTAATTATGGTAATGATGGATACGATATGGTATTTGAGAGACTTCAGGCAGGGGCTGAAGAATCCGAATCTTAATTTTACAGACACCGGCAGGAGTTGGTAGTAACAGCTATTGCCAAACACATAATAGCCAAAAGGAACGAATTTCAAAATCTGAAATCCGTTCCTTTTTTATTCTTCTTAAAAAAGCTAACGCTTTTATTTTTTCTTATCCGGCTTTGGAAGTTCGTCCACCATTTTTTCAATCAGTTGCTTTTTCACATACACATCAAAACTGAGATTACAGATAAAGGCAAACTTCTGAAGCTGTTCTCTTTCTTCATCATCCACACATACAAAAGAATGCTCAGCAGTCTCATACGCCTTACGAATACTATCCTGCAACTCTCCGATCCTGCTTTTTTCCATCTTACAGACTTCTTCATAGATACTTTCCATGTCAAATTCCGAATTCACAGCAAAATATTTGTCTGTCAGTGGCTTTAACAAGATCTCAATATCTTTGATCGAGAGCAGGTTCTTAAAATAATAGACAAAAATCAAAACCAGAAGGTGCTCTTTGGAATACTTTTTCTTGTTCGGAGGCGGAAGCAGATTGTTCTTCGCATAATTATTGATCATCGTTTTCGTCAGGATCTTATCATCCTCATAACGCTTCGTCGAACTGAGCTGCTCCTCCATAAAAGTTGTTACCTGATCCATATATAAATCTATATTCGGAATATCTACCGGATGAATATAATCAATTCTGCCGACACTTTCCAGGATACTGTTTAATAAATCTTCCGTATTTATCGTCATTCTTTTTCACCTCAATATAGATATTATATAGTATTAAAAACTATATATCAAGTCTTTTCTCTATCTTTCATCCAGGCTTTTTTAACGTAAGTGACGTATTAACAATTCACTTTTTTCTGTTTCCACATATTCCGTTTATACCGAATACATGATTTCAGAAGCTCTGCAGAAGTATTAACGATCAGTTCTTCCGGAAAATGACTCTCCTCGATCACCGGAAGCGCATAACTGTAATCTGCAAGATCTACATCCATGTGTGCGTCGCTTCCCATCGTAACCGGAACTTCGTATTTCTTACAGTATTCCAGCATTTTTAAATCATTTTTCCTGGTATCCACGCGGAATCCGCCAGGTCTTAACGAACCGTTATTTACCTCCAAAATGGTCCCTGTCTCTTTTGCTTTTTTGGCCAGCTGTTCATAATCCACCGGATATCTTCCGTCATCCGGATGTCCAATAATGTGAATCAGCGGATTCTCCATTGCCGCAAGGTATGCCGCCGTGATTGCCTCTTCCGTCCGCTCGCCTTTATAACAAGGTCCATGAATACTTGCAATTGCAATATCCATCTGACAAAGTGTGTTCTCCGGAAGGTCAACCTCTCCCTTTTCATTCATAATATTCAGTTCCACACCCATGAACAGTCTCACGCCGTACATTTCACGCGGTACGATATGTAGATTCTGGAAATAGAACTCATGACAGGTTCCCGGCATCTGCGGTGCATGTTCAGTCAGTGCAAATGCCTCCAGTCCTTTCTCTTTCGCCATCTGTGCCATCTCACGTATCGTATTGTATGCATGTCCGCTGACAATGGTATGTGCATGTGTATCTAAAACTATTTTCATCGGTCTTTCCTCCTGCCTGCTCTTTGTCTGTGTTCTCACAGCTCATCTTTTCTTATATTCTTATGATAAACTGATTCTTTCTTTTTTACAATCCGTTTTTCCCCACTGTTTTCATTTCTAAAATTTCTATAAAATGTGCAGTGTTTTTGTTGTCACATGGTACAATAGACTATAAGAATATTTAACGAAAGAGGTTTTTTTATGAATCTTTTAGCAGCACTTGCAAGTGTACGGATCTTTCCCAGAAAAGCTTCCCATCAGACACTGACTACCCGTTGGGGAAAAGCTCTTGATCCGCAGCACATACTGGAAGAATATCCACGTCCGCAAATGATCCGCGATCAATATATCAACCTGAATGGAGAATGGAATTACACAGTTCTTTCAGAAAAAAATACCATAACCAAAGAAGGAACTCTTCTCGTTCCTTTTTCTCCAGAAGCCCCTCTTTCCGGTGCCGGTTTCCAGTTAAAGCCGCACGAAAAAATGCTCTGTGAACGCCTGCTGTCGGTCAAGTGCCTTCCTTCCGACGGATCCCGGTGCATCTTGCATTTTGGTGCAGTCGATCAGTATGCGAAAGTTCTGGTAAATGGAAAAGTAGTTGTCTCACATATCGGCGGATATCTTCCATTTTCTGCTGATATCACAGATGCTCTGCAGGAGGGTTGCAACACTCTGACTGTACACATTGAAGACCGTTCCGACACTTCTTATCACAGTGTTGGGAAACAGAAATTAAAGCGTGGCGGAATGTTCTACACCGCCCAGAGTGGAATCTGGCAGACAGTATGGATGGAATGGGTTCCGGCTGTCTATGTCAAAAAACTGGAACTCACCCCTTTATATGAAAAAGAGACGGTACACGTATCCCTTCTTTTAAATCATCCGATTTCCGGATGCAGCGATGCCGAAGCGGTTGTCTGTCACGTCAGAGACATGGACGGTCGCCTGATTTCCAAGGGGATCTGCACCAATCAGTCTGACTCTCTTTGCTGTTACTCCTGCTACTGTGACGTCAACAATATGCATCCCTGGAATCCTGATGATCCTTATCTTTATACAATTGAGATACAGGCAGGCGAAGATAAAGTCACCGGCTATTTTGCAATGCGTACCTTTACCATCGAACCGGATAACAAAGGACTTCCCCGCTTCTGCCTGAACCATGAACCACTTTTTCTGAATGGAGTCCTGGATCAGGGATACTGGCCAGACGGTCTTTACACTGCGCCATCTGATGAAGCGCTGATCTATGATATCCAGACCATGAAAAATCTCGGCTTCAACATGATCCGTAAGCATGTAAAAGTCGAGACTGCAAGATGGTATTATCATTGCGACCGCCTTGGAATGATTGTCTGGCAGGACATGGTAAACGGTGGCACCTACAATGCTCCGTTCATGACCTGGCTGCCTGCACTCTTTCCAAAATTCAAGCTTCACACCAGTGACCGGATTCATCCTCTCTTCGGCAGGAAAAATGTACATGGAAGAGAAGAATTCATCCGTGAATGCAAAGAAACTGTCACTGCCCTAAAAGCATTCCCATGCATCAGCACCTGGGTAATCTTCAATGAAGGCTGGGGACAGTTTGATTCAAAAAAGCTTACTACCTTATTCCGCGAACTGGATGACACCCGGCTCATCGATTCCGCCAGTGGCTGGTTTGACAGACGGCAGGGAGATTTCAAAAGTGAACATAACTACTTTGCAAAGCAGTTCGTAACTCCATCTGACCGCGCTTTCGTCATCTCCGAATACGGAGGCTACACCTGCCAGGTCAAAGGACATACCTGCTCCGGCAAGACATACGGATATAAAATCTGCTCTTCACAGGAAGAATTCCAGGCAGCCTATCATAAACTTATGTCTGAAGAAATCGACCCCCTCAAAGAACAAGGATTGTGCGGAGCAGTATATACACAACTCTCCGACATCGAAGATGAAATAAACGGGCTGATGACTTACGACAGGGAAGTTTGTAAGTTGTAGGTGGTTGACAAAGTTACGCACCCATGGATTCGGATTCACCCCCGCTCGCGCTTAGTCCGCAAACGTAGCGGATACTAAGTTCGATGATGTCTGACGACATCCTCTCACTAAGTACCGACGTTTCCGATGGGGTTCATTCCGAATGCATGGGTGCTTGCGTTTGTCGCTCCAGTACAAGTTGTGCGGAGGCGCTTCGCTGCCGCACTGGGAAAATACTATTTTAATTTCAGTGGGATAGGTTGCTCAGGAACATAAACTTCATACCTTATCAATATACCTCCAGTACTTCCGCAAATCCATTGCCACCACTTCCCGTCAGACACCACATCCAGGCGACGCGCAGCGGATGCCGTCCCTCTGGTATCAGTTTTTTGTGCGCTTAGTATGGTGCCGTCTTCTCCCTTCGCCGATGCGGTTCTGGTGTCATAGCACAGCCCGGGGCAGAACGATAATTCTGCTGGCGGGCCCTCAAAAAACGCCGGCACTTAGTGAGGGGATAACGCTTGCGGTATCACCGAACTTAGTACCGCTGCGTTTTTTGCGGAGCGAAAGCGCGCCCGAAAGCAGAAATATCGTTCTGCCCCGGGCGTCCCTTTCCCATCACCTAACTCATCAGCAAAATCCCCGAAAACGGCGGCAGGTCCAGCGTCACATGCGTCCCCTTTTTTGCTTTTGCCGGCAATGTCTTTTTCTTTTTTGTATTTCCTCCATATTCGTCCCAGTCCGTATCCAGTATCACACTGAGTTTTCCTTCTTCTTCGGTATCCAGTTCGTAATCTTCCTGTTCTTCGTCTGAGAAGTTGAATATCGCGATAAAGTTCTTATTTTTTCCTTTTCTTTTGATCGCATAGATACAGCGTTCTTCCTGATGGCAGTCCAGCCATTTGAAATTCTCCGGATCATAATCATGCCAGAATGCATCATTTTCCTGACCGATACGGTTCAGTTCGATCATATAACAGTGAAATGCATCATGGAGCGGATATTTTAGGATATCCCAGTCCTGCTCGCGGCTTTCATCCCACTCGCGAAGCTGACCGAATTCATTTCCCATGAAATTCAGCTTCTTACCAGGATGCGCCATCATATACAGATACATAGCTCTTGCCTGCGGGAACTTATCCTCATATTCTCCGTTCATCTTCTGGAGAATCGTTGCCTTTCCATGTACCACTTCGTCATGACAGTATTCCAGCAAAAAATGCTCATTATAATAATACATCATCGAGAATGTCAGCTTATGATAATCTCTGCTTCTGTATTCTGGTGCACTCTGGAAATATTCCAGTGTATCGTGCATGAAGCCAAGATCCCACTTGTAATCAAAACCAAGTCCTCCCTGGTCAACCGGTTTGGTAACACCTGGAAAATTGGTGGAATCTTCTGCGATCAGCATGGCTGTCGGATGAAGGGACTTTAGTCCCTGGTTCATCACCTTCAGAAAATCCAGTGTCGTTCCGTTAACACCCCTGGCCTCGTCACCCTGCCAGTAGATCAGACGACTGACTGCATCCATACGGATTCCGTCAAAATGGAACTCACTCAGCCAGTAATTTGCTGCCGACTGTAAGAAACATCGTACTTCCCCTCTGGAATGCATGAAATTACAGCTTCCCCATTCGCTTTCACCTACTGCCGCATTTGGATATTCATACAGACAGGTTCCGTCAAATTCTTTCAGTCCATAATAATCGACTGCAAAATGTACCGGAACAAAATCCATGATCACACCAATTCCTGCCTGGTGACACTCATCCACAAATTTTTTCAGCTCATCCGGTGTTCCATAACGTGCGGTCGGCGCAAAAAATCCGGTATTCTGATATCCCCAGGATCCGTCAAAAGGATGCTCGGAAAGCGGCATCATCTCAATATGAGTATAATGATTCTTTTTTACATAAGGAATCAGAAGCTTTGCAAGCTCAATATAAGTATACCAGTCGGTCTGCCCTTCTCCTTTTTTTCTCCAGGATCCTGCATGGATCTCATAGATATTGACCGGACTGTCAAATCCGACTGTCCGGTTCTTCATCCATTTTTCATCCTTAAATTTATAACTATAAAGATCCGTTAAGATTGAGCAATCTCCTGGTCTTAATTCCATCTGGAAGCCATATGGATCACAGTGCTCTACCCTTCCACCATTTGCTGTGTAAATGCAGTACTTATACAGCTGACCAGTCTTCGCCGGAATCGGCTCTGACACATATACACCGCTCTGTTCCTCCTGATACATCGGGATCTCTGTCCAGTTACTGAACTCTCCAAATACGCACACTCCTTTTGCCGATGGCGCAAACACACGGAAAATAAAATTTTCACCCTCTTTATGCGCTCCAAAATAACGATATACATCAAAAAGATGCCCTGTATAAAACTCCTTCCGCATCTCTTTTCCCCCTGTTTATTTATTTTTTTGAAAAGATATGTTTGATAAAAACATACATTACAATAGCAAATGCCATCAGATATCCAAACGCACCGATTGCCGGAATCCCCCACAACCTTGGCTGCATATTGGTTGTACAGATAATGCTGGAACTGATCAGAAGTGCCATCACCCACAGCCCCATTACAATATTCCGCACCAACCTCCTTAGCAACCCGGAAAGCTCATCCGAAGTATGAAGATCCAGATTGACTCTGGTCTGTCCTTTCATATGCCCCTGCAGGATGTCTGCTGCAAGGGAAGGAATATCCATTGCCTTGTGAAGAGAACGATACAGTCTTTTTGCATCATTCTTTATCTCTTTTTTCCACTGTTCCTTCGTCAGAAAGCTCTCCTTCATCCGTGCCGCCGCAATCTCAACCATGTTGATCTGCGGACTGATCTCGGCAAGCACACCTTCCATATTGGCGAGTCCTCTTGCAAGCATAGTAAGTCCATGAGGCATGGAAATTTTATTTTCCTTCATCACTTCCATCAGATCCTGCATAACTTCCGCAATATCGATATCACCCATATCAATCGTTCCATATTTTGCCATCAGATTATTGATATCTTCATACAGCTTGCTCTGATCCGGCTTTCCGCGGAACTCGCCAAGTGCCATCACCGCTTCCTGGATCAGACCGATGTCATTCTCTGCCACACCTTTGACTGCATTGCTGATCTGTTCCCGGTCACGCTCGGTAAGTCTTCCCATCATTCCCATATCGATCCAGACAATCTTTCCATCACGGATACGCACATTGCCCGGATGCGGATCAGCATGAAAAAACCCATCCTCCATAACCTGGCGAATGTAATTATCTACAAGTTTTGTTCCAATCTCATTCAGATCATAGCCATTTGCCAGCAGATTTTCTTTATCGTTGATTGCAAATCCATCAATATATTCCATCACTAGCACATGGTTGGTCGTATATTCGCGATAGAGCCGAGGCGTTGTAACAAAAGCCACATCCTGATTGCGCTGGGCAAATTCTTCCATACTGGCTGCCTCCAGAAGGAAATTCATCTCCTGCTGGGTGACAGTCCAGAGCTCGTCCAGAACCATGTTAATATCCACCATGTCCTTGATCGTACCTGGCGGGACCAGCTTTGCCGCTTTGTGGAGCAGACTGATATCTCTGGACATTACCTTATAGATACCCTGCCTCTGAACTTTGACGACAACATCTTCCCCAGTCTTCAGAACCGCCCGGTGGACCTGTGCGATCGATGCCGATCCCAGTGGATGCACATCAATGCTCTGGAACACTTCGTTCCACTCATAACCGTAGGACTTGCGGATCACTTCTGCTACCTGTTCAAATGGCATCGGTGTCACCTCTGAATGAAGCCGCATCAGTTCTTCACAATAGCTTTTCGGAAGAATGTCGGAATGCAGTGACATGATCTGACCAAGCTTAATATAAGTCGGCCCCAGATCCTCCAGGATCAGCCGGAGCTTTTCCGGGGTAAGTCCACCGGTAATCCCATGTTTTCTGAGGACTGCTGTCATCTCCCGCAGTCTGGAACCATATTTATTTGACTCTTTTGGCTGGTTTTTGTTACTCATTCATGTCCTCGTTGCCAGATTCGATTGCTTCAACTTCTTTTGCTGCTTCCTCTGCCGTCTCTGTTTCAACAGTTTCAGCCGTCTCTCCTGCCTGTTCTACAGCTTCTTCTACTTTTTCTGTTTCTTCTTCAGAAACTGCTGCTTCACGCTCATAAATTCTTTCTTTGAGCTGTTCAATCTGCTCCGGTGTCATCTTATCAAGCAGCTCGTCCAGTTCTTCCGGTGAAGATGTCTTAACAGAAACATTGACATTTTCTTTTACAGTCTTCTTGATATTGTGGCGAAGTTCCTGATTCAGAACTTTTCCCTGTTCTACAGCTGCTTCTCCACGTTCTGCCATCTTATCCAGAACCTCTTTTGACTTTTCTGCAGTTACTGCTGCTGTACCAATCCCTGCAAGTAATACTTTCTTAACTCCATCTCCTAAACTTCCCATAACGTCTATCTCCTTTCACAATTTCAATCTGCTTTAAAACCCAAGGAATGTAAGTCCCTTTGGCAGAAAAATAATAATCCCGGCGATCGCTGCCATAATTGCTGCAATCAGAACCGCACCTGCTGCTGTATCTTTTGCAATCTTTGCAAGTGGCTTCCGCTCTTCCGTCACCAGATCGACCACCGCTTCTACTGCGGTATTGACCAGCTCTAGCGCCATGATAAGCCCAAAAAGTGTCAGGCAGATGCACCATTCCAGCGATGAGATCTTCAATATCACTCCGGCAATCACTACCAGAATCGCTGCCGCACAGTGAATCTTCATATTCCGCTCTTTTTTGATACAGGTACCAATCCCTTCAAATGCGTATCCAAAACTTTTATAGAGCGGATCTTTCTTCTGACTGTCCATATTTCATCACCTGCTTCTTATTATTGTCTTTATTTTACCAAATCAGCTCTATAATAACCAGTCTTTTCCGTATTTTCTTTCTATACAATCTGTAAAAATTGTAAATTTGTATTTGTATGATGTAAGAATCAAAATTCACTTTTGACATTCACATCATTTAATGTTGTGGCAAAAGGTATTTTGACCCCTTTGATACCAGATTGCTACGTG
>NZ_JAQEUJ010000037.1:0-20302 GCF_027695515.1 Coprococcus sp. LG101-27 | reverse complement strand
GTGTGAGAGGACGGCGGTTAGTCACCGCCTCCTACTCGATTGCCAAAGCATCTGTAGGGAGCTGCCAGTGGCAGGTCCTGTAGGTGCTTATTTATCTTTCAAGTGGTCTTTGAATGCTTCCACGAGAGCGTCACTTAATTCCTGTGATGGAACTTTTGCCCAACGCTGTGTGGTGTCGAACTCTGGATAATGGTAACGCCAGTTATCGTATTCTTCTCTGTTGATTTCTTCGGAAGATAGCTTGTCTGCCTGTTCTTTCCAAGCATACAGCATTTTGAGGAGTTCATATGCTTCTCTGCCTTTGTCCTTGTTGACCTTTAAGCATACCTCTCCGTCTGCTTCACTGACAGTAAGACCGTAAATATCTTCAAGGGTAAACAGAGTGTGCATAAGACCGATATAGCTGTCTATGTCAGGAACATCAAGAGCCTGTGGAGAAACATCAAGCACCTGTGCCAATGCATTTGTAAGGTCTGCTTTCGGTTTGCGTGTACCAGTTTCGTACTGTGCCAAACGCACATCAGCACTCTTTTCTGGAAAACCGATTGCTGTACCGAGATACTTTTGTGTCATACCACGCATTAGTCTGAAAAAATGTATTCTTTCGCTGATAGCCATAATGATACGCTCCTTTTATATTTAGTGAAATAAGTATAGCAGAAATGTTTAGTGGAAGTCAAGAAAAACCGAAACAAAAATGTTTAATATTTTCTTTGCAACCACTTGACAATAGCAAATATGTTTAGTAAAATAAATTACGAATTAAACAAATATGCTTAATGCGACAACTGAATGACCGTCCGAAAAGCCAAACCGCCAAGACCTCGTCGGAGCAAGTTCCGTATCGTTCGCTTGTGTGCAAGCACAAAAGCTCATTCGCTGCACTGCTCCTCCTCTTCCCCAAAAGTCTCCGACTTTTCGGGAACCCCTATACGAGCGAGCGCCTGATGTACTGCGGTGCATTGGGACAGCACAGCGCCTGCCGACAAGCAGGAGTGCCTGTTGGAACTTTAACACGGAGAAAGCGGCAAGCAAAAAATTATTTTAAGAAAGGAAGAAAAAGGATATGGAAAACAGATTTATCCGAGCCGAAGATGTGGCTCAGGAACTAAACGTATCAAAACCTTATGCATATAAACTCATCAGACAATTAAATGAGGAATTGAAAGCAAAGGGCTTTATTACGATTGCAGGGCGTGTAAATCGCCAGTATTTTTACGAAAGGCTCTACGGAGCAGGAAAGGGGGAAATGTAAATGCCGGTATTTAAGAATGAAGATAACGGTACTTGGTATGTGATGGCAAGGTATGTGAACTGGAAAGGGGAACGCAAGCAGAAATGCAAGCGTGGCTTTGCTACCAAACGAGAAGCACAGGAATGGGAAAGAATGTTCAAATTGCAGACTTCTTCAGACCTTGATATGAGTTTTGAAGCCTTTACGGAGCTTTATATCAATGATGTGAAGAACCGTTTGAAGGAAAACACGTGGCTTACCAAAGAGCATATCATACGCACAAAGATACTTCCGTATTTCGGGAAACTGAAAATCAGCGAGATTTCCACAAAGGAGATTATTACTTGGCAGAATGAAATGCTTGCCTATCGTGATGAGAAGAAAAAGCCTTATTCACAGACGTATCTGAAAACGCTGCACAATCAGTTGTCCGCCATTTTCAATCACGCTGTCCGCTACTATGAACTGCGTTCCAATCCTGCGGCAAAGGTGGGAAATATGGGACGTGAGGAACACAAGGAAATGCTGTTCTGGACAAAGGAAGAATACAAGAAATTCTCTTTTGAGATGATGGACAAGCCTGTTTCCTTTTATGCGTTTGAAATGCTTTACTGGTGCGGTATCCGAGAGGGCGAGCTGTTAGCTTTGACTCCGGCAGATTTCAACTTTGATAAGGAAACAGTCACAATCAATAAATCCTATCAGCGTTTGAAAGGGCAGGATGTGATTACTTCTCCGAAAACGAAAAAGAGCAACCGCACGATTAAAATGCCGAAGTTTCTGTGTGAGGAAATGAAAGAATATCTCGGTATGCTTTACGGATTGAAGAAGAAAGACCGTATCTTTACGGTGACGAAAAGCTATCTTCATCACGAGATGGACAGAGGGGCAAAGGCGGCAGGCGTGAAGCGTATCCGCATTCACGATCTCCGTCACAGCCACATTTCACTCTTGATTGATATGGGCTTTTCTGCGGTGGCGATTGCTGACCGAGTTGGTCACGAAAGTATTGATATTACTTATCAGTACGCACACCTCTTTCCGTCAAAGCAGATTGAGATGGCAGAAAAATTAGATGATTTAGGGAAAGGAGATTTTGAAAATGTCAGCTAAGAACAGAGATAACAAAAATCGTTGGAGGAATATCACAGTAGGGTTTCGAGTATCGCCCGAAGAAAACGAACTCATTAACAGAGCTGTAGCTCTATCAGGATTGCCAAAACAGGAGTATTGTTACCGCCGTTGCTTAAATCAGGATGTGGTGGTACAGGGCAATCCGAGAGTGTATAAGGCGTTGAAAACGGAATTTGCCACAGTCCTTGCGGAACTGAAAAGGATTGAAGCAGGAAAAGGTGTGGATGATGAACTGCTGAGTGTAATAGAACTGATTTCCATTATTCTCGGCGGTTTGAAAGGAGAGGATGCGAATGGAGAATAAAAAAGAAATGACTATTCCAAATGTATCTGCGGCAACAGATGCGGAACAGTCACTTTCCAAATGTACTGACAATAGTATAGTCAATCAGGATACGGATTTCAAGGGGTACGAGCAATCTTTTGAAGAAATGCAAAGGGAAATACTCAGACAGTTAGACCCTTCCTATCTGAAAACAGTATCAATGACAACGCTGTATGATACGGTGTTTGAGGTTCAGACACCACTTATCGACGGTCTGCTCCAAAGGGGAACTTACCTTTTCGTAGGTTCCCCGAAAGTGGGAAAGAGCTTTATGATGGCACAGCTTGCCTATCATATCAGCACAGGCACACCGCTTTGGGAGTATAAGGTGCGTAAGGCAACGGTGCTTTATTTTGCCCTTGAAGATGATTACCCACGTTTGCAGAAGCGATTGTTTCAGATGTTCGGTGCAAAGGAGACAGGCAATCTGTATTTCGCAACGGAATGTAAAACGGTCAATGGCGGACTGGAAGAACAGATAAGAGGGTTTATGAGGGAACACCCAGACACAGGCTTGATTATCATAGACACCTTAAAGCGTGTGCGTGAAGCAGGCGGAGCAGATTACAGCTACGCAAGTGATTATGATGTTGTGGCAAGGCTGAAAGCGTTGGCAGACAGTTACAAGGTTTCAATGCTTATTGTTCATCATACACGCAAACAAAAATCGGAAGATATATTCGATATGATTTCAGGCACGAATGGTCTGATGGGTGCGGCAGACGGTGCATTTGTTCTCAGTAAGGACAAGCGTACTTCCAACAATGCCACACTTGATGTTGCTGGCAGAGACCAGCAGGATATGAAAATCCATCTTGTAAGGGACAGCGAGCGATTGGTGTGGAACTTTGCAAAATCGGAAACGGAGATGTGGAAAGAACCGCCCGAACCTCTGCTTGAGAAGATAGCGGATACGCTCTTTTCGGAAAGTGACAGATGGGAAGGAACTGCTTCGGAACTTTGCGAAAGGCTTGCGGTGGATATAAAGCCGAATGTACTTTCTTTAAGGCTCAGTATCAACGCAAGCAGGCTGTTTCGTGATTACGGTATCCGTTATCAGAACAGCCGCACACACGACGGAAGAAAGGTTTCACTTTGGAAAGAAACCGAGCAGACGGCGTGACAAACGGTGTCAAAGGTGTCAATGTTTTTGAGAGCAGCACGCTGTGAAAAACATTGTCACCATCGTCACACTTTGACACCGGATAAAGTTTAGGGGAGTGTGCAGAGAGTGCCTTTTCAAAGGCGGCTCTTTGGTCTCGCCTGCTGGCTCGGTCGGTTCGCAGGCGTGTGTGCCACCGGCACACGCTCACCCCTCGGAGAGCCTTCGGAGAACGCAAAACCTGTTTACAGGTCGCATTTTTGATGGGTGTACCCGTCAAAAGTGCTTTTGCGTTACTTTTGACAAAAGTAACAAAACCTGAGAATGTTGAAATTTACAGATGGGAGATGAAAAAATGCAGAGAACGATAAGTGCAATGGTCGGTAAAGGCTCGGTCAATCACAATAGCCGAAAGTTCCGAGCAGAAAATGTAGACGGAACTCGTACTCATCTCAATATCGACTACTGCAATGAAAATATAAAGACAGTTTATCACGAATTGTTTGATGAAGCATTGGAAAGATACAATGCCAAGCAGATAAGGTCAGACCGAAAGATAAAAGATTATTATGAAAAAATCCGAAGTTCCAAGCAGGAAAAACCGTTCCACGAAATCATTTTACAGGTGGGCGGTAAGGGAAATATGAACGCCGATACGGAAAACGGAGAACTGGCAAAGCAGATTTTAGATGAATACTATCAGGGTTTTCAGGAGCGAAATCCACAGCTTCGGGTGTTCTCGGCTCATCTGCATATGGATGAAGCTACACCACATCTGCACATAGATTTTGTACCTTTTACCACAGGCAGCAAGCGTGGACTTGATACAAGAGTGTCACTAAAGCAGGCTCTTGCAACGCAAGGTTTTAAGGGCGGCAGTCGTGGCGATACGGAGTGGTCGCAATGGATACAGTCCGAAAAAGAACAGCTTGCGGCGGTGATGGAACGTTATGGGATTGAGTGGGAACATTTAGGCACACACGAAAAACATCTTTCTGTTTTGGATTATAAAAAGCAGGAAAGAGAAAAAGAAGTGGCGGCATTAGGTGCGAAAATCGAGCAGAAACAGATTGAATTTGATGTGTTGTCGGAACGAGTATTGAACTATGATAAGGCAAAAGACGAGCTGTCAAATCTTGAAATAGAGCTTGATACTGCACCGAAATATCAGTTGCCAGAACCAGAGAAATTTATGACTGCAAAGGCATATAAAACCAAAATGGCAGAGCCGGTTGTAAGGAAATTGAAGCAACTTGTCAAAACGGTGCTTGCCCGCTGCTTTGAGGGGTGGGACAACTATCATAGGCTGAATACAGCGAATGCACAGTTATACCGCACCAATCAGCGTTTGGAGAAAGTCAATGAAAGATTGACCGAAGAAAACAAAATCCTAAAAGCAGAAAATAAAGATTACAGCCTGCTCCGTAAGGTTTTTGGTCGCAAACAGATAGATGATTTGTTGGAGCAGGCAAGAACAGTTAAAGGTCGCAAGCGTGATAATACACGATCACGATAGACAAAAATCACAGGAGGAAAAGGAAAATGACAAAGACAATTTTTGAAGAAATGGGCGGAACTTATAGACAGGTGGGTGATTATTTATTGCCGAACATCACAGTACCAGCCGAAGAAGAAATAGAGCCGATTGGTTTATGGGGGAAACGACATGCAAGGCATTTAAAGGAACACTATAAAGTGTTATATATGAACCTGCTGACAAGCGGAAAGCTGCATAGTTATCTTGCAGAAGTCGATAAGCAAGCAGAGGATATGTTTCTTCGACTGGTAAAGGAATATGCCGACAGACAAGATGTGACGGAACAATTAAAGAAAGATAATCCCTACGAATGGATTGGAAGAATGAATAATATTCAGGCTTGTGTGAGGGAAGTTGTAGGAACGGAGTTGATTTACACATAAGCGTTTTACGGTATGGTGCTCCTGCGTTTGCTGGAGTGCTGTGGTTGTGGTTGTAAAGAGGTTGTGAAAGATTGAATTTCGTAATGGTTGGATGTATAATTAGGAAGTGAAAATTTTAATTTGCACTTCCATAAGGTGAAATGTATTGACACAAAAAATACAGTATGATAGTATTGCCATTAGAAGAAAGAAAGGCACATTTTGTGTAAGGTGAGGAAATGATTAATAGATAATTTGATTTAAGTAAGACACATATAGTTATTGAGCCTGTAGAGAATAGGTTTGTTTTGTGTACGCTTAAGTTGGATTATCGCAAGAGGCATTTCCTTTGTTTTCCTTTTGGAAAAGAAATAAGGGTCTATTTAGCGAGTCTATTTTTGCGTATGCAAAAAAGACTCGTTTTTGTGTGTTCAAAATAATAATTGGCTCAGACTTCGAAAAGGAGAAACTTTAATGTTGCAGATAAAAAAATTAAATTTAACACATAAAAAAGACCTGAGAATAATTCTTAATGATTTCAACCTTGTGCTAAATGATGGAGATAAGGCAGTTATTATTGGAGAAGAGGGAAATGGGAAATCGACATTAATGAAGTGGATATACAATCCGTCGCTTGTAGAAAACTATATAGAAGCAGATGGGGAAAGGATAATGGGACACGAACGTCTTGGTTATCTTCCGCAGGAGATGCTCGATGAAGATAAGGAAAAAACAATATACGAATATTTTTCTGAAGAGGAAATATTCTGGGAGAAAACGCCTAAAGAATTGTCTGTTATTGCGGGAAAATTTGGAATGAAAAATGATTTTTTCTACAGTAACCAGACAATGGGTAGTCTTTCAGGAGGCGAAAAAGTCAAGACACAACTTATGAGGCTTTTCATTCGCGATGTTTCTGTGCTGTTGTTGGACGAACCTTCCAATGACATCGACATTGCGACGCTTACATTACTGGAAAAAATCATAAATGACTGGAAGCACATTGTGCTTTTTATTTCACACGATGAAACGCTGATAGAGCGTACTGCCAACATGGTGATACATATCGAGCAGATTATACGAAAAACAAAGGCGAGATATACCGTGGCAAAGCTTCCCTATAGACGCTATGTGGAAGAACGGCTTCATAAATTTGAAATCCAAAAACAGCGGGCACTGAGTGACCGTAGGGAGAAAAAGATTCGCGATGAAAAATATCAAAGAGTTATGCAGAGTGTACAAGGTGCATTAAGAAGTTGTACCAGACAAGCACCGTCTGTTGCCAAAAACTTAAAGGACAAAATGCATACGGTTAAGGCAATGGAACGAAGATTTGAAAAAGAAGATGAAAATATGACTCAGATGCCGGAACAGGAAGAAGCAATCTTTGTCAAATTAGGGGATGAAAACTCACACATTCCCGCAGGAAAAACGGTCATAGAATATGAACTTTCAAAGCTTGTGACTCCGGATGGCAAAAGAATTTTAGCAGAAGGAATTCATTTAAAAATAAAAGGTTCAGAAAAAATCTGTATGATAGGAGCCAACGGGGCAGGAAAAACGACTCTTCTAAAAAAGATAGCGGAAGAACTCCTAAATCGGAATGACATTAAAGCAGAATATATGCCTCAAACTTATGAAGACCTGCTGGATTTGGATGTTACACCGGTTGATTACCTTGATAAAACAGGAGATAAAGAAGAGCGTACAAGAATTAGAACATACCTTGGTTCACTTAAATACACACCAGATGAAATGGAGCATCCGATTCGGGAGTTATCAGGCGGACAAAAGGCGAAAGTGCTTCTCTTGAGGATGAGCTTAAGTGGTGCAAATGTTCTTATTCTGGATGAACCGACAAGAAATTTTTCACCATTGTCCGGTCCGGTAATAAGAAAAATGCTCCGAGAATTTCCGGGGGCTGTCATTAGCATTTCTCACGATAGAAAGTATATTGAAGAGGTGTGCGATAAAATATATCAGCTAAATCCTAATGGATTACAGCTAATTGGTGATTGATAACAAAAAGGATGAAAGACTGACAAATTTCAGGCTTTTAGTGAGTTGGAAAGCATACAAAGATTTGAATTTGGAGGATAGATTATGGTACGTACAGAAGATGCATGTGAAATTATAAAATATGCTTTGCAAAACGAAATTAAAGTATATTTAGATGGCGGATGGGGTGTTGATGCACTTCTTAAAAGAGAATCAAGAATACACAATGATATTGATTTGTTTGTTGAACTGAAACATTATCATGATTATATTTATGTGATTAAGCAGCATGGATTTGAGGAAGTAAATACTGATTATACAACGGATGGTCATACTGTCTGGAAAGATGATAAACAAAGAATCATTGATTTACATTGTTTTGAATTTACAGATGACGGAATTGTTTATGAGGGAGATATATTTCCATCAAAAACTTTTTCCGGTATTGGAAAAGTTGGAGATATAACTGTTTCTTGTATTGAACCATTGAGTCAGGTAATGCTTCATTTGGGATATGAACACGATAAAAATGATGTGCATGATGTGATGCTGTTGTGTGAAACATTTCAAATAGCAATACCAGATGAATATAAGGAAAAGTAAAATTTCAGTTTTGTGTTGAATCTCTAAGCAAAATAGCTTATAATTTGACATGCTACATATAGTTATTATCCACAGTTATCGAGTAGGTGTTATCAATGCCGATAACAAAATGATAACATTAGCTCGTATAGGCAGGATAATATGGATATATCAAATAATCAAAAGAACGAGAAACATTACAGAGAATAATTCCTAAACAAAAAGCGTTAGTCTTTGTAGAGTTTGAGTGATGATATGAACTTGAAAAAGCCTTTATTTATGCGGAATGCAAGCAAATTTGTTTAAGCACTGGCAACGATTTGGCAACATTTCGGGTATCACTCACTAAATAACAGAATACTTCAATAACAGAAAAACCTTGCTGATTTTCAGAAATGAAGCTGAAAGTCGGCAAGGTTTTTTGTGTATTTCGAGACAAAAATAACACGCTCTATTGGGATTCAGTGTCCTTTTTCAAGGCTTCTGTGAGATAGTTGCTTAACTCCTTTGAGGGGACTACTTTATGCCAGTGATTCGAGGTATCTAATTCAGGATATTTATACCGCCACTGGTCGTATTCCTCTTTGGTTATCTCTCCCTGTTCCAGACGGGCAGCTTGTTCCTGCCATGCGTGGAACATATCAAACATGGAGGAATAGGTGGAGCCGGTGGACTTGTCCAGTCGCAGACACACTTCTCCGTCAATCTTTCCGATTTTCAGCCCGTACATATCTTCCAACGCAAAGAGCGTGTGCATAAGCCCGATATAGCTGTCAATCTCCGGGACTGTGATTGCTCGCGGGCTGACATCAAAGATATGTGCCATTTCTTTTACAAGGTCTTGCTTCGGCGTTCTGGCTTCTGATTCATACTGCGCCATACGGACATCAGAGGTCTTTCCGAGAAAACCGAGGATTTCGCCTAATTGCTTCTGCGTCATGCCTTTCCGATTGCGGAAAAAGCGGATTCGTTTGCCGATTGCCATAATAAAACCTCCGTTGTAGTTATAGTGATACAACCATTCTTGACTTAAACATTTCTGTTGAAGTTAGTATAACATGGTGCAATAGGAATAGCAAGAGGAACTTAAATAAAAAGAGTTAAGATTTTTCTGCAAACCACTTGACTTAACGGAATTTATTTAGTATTATGGATATAACTTAAACAAAAATAGTTAAATTGAGAAAGGGGAGGATAACCGAATGGTAGAAAAATCATTTATGACTGTGGAGGAAGTGGCAGCGGAATTGCGGGTGTCAAAGTCAAAAGCCTACCAGATTGTGCGGGAACTGAACGCAGAATTACAAAAACAGGGTTATTTGACGGTGGCTGGTCGTGTGAACGCTACATTTTTTCATAAAAAGGTCTGTTACAGCGATTAAGAGGAAAGGAGATGATTTGAATGGCTGTATACAAAGACAATGCTACGGGAACGTGGCGGGTAATCTATCGTTTCACAAACTGGAAAGGGGAGCGGAAGCAGACCCAGAAACGGGGATTTGCTACGAAGCGGGAAGCACAGGCGTGGGAGCATGAAGCCATGCTGAAACAGGGTGCAAAGCTGGATATGACGTTTGCCAGTTTCTTTGAGGTTTACGAAGCCGACAAGAAACAGCGTGTCAAGGAAAGCACATGGGAATCCAAAAGCCATGTAATCCGCACAAAGATTTTACCGTATTTCGGGAATCGGAAGATAGCGGAGATTGAAGCAAAAGACATTATCGCATGGCAGAATGAACTCATGGCGTACCGGGACGAGAAAGGGAAGCCCTATTCGGCGGATTATCTGAAAACCATACACGCCCAGCTTACAGCGATTTTCAACCATGCTGTGAACTTCTATAACCTGCCCTACAATCCGGCAAGGCGGGCTGGCACAATGGGAAATGAGGTTCCGAAAGAAATGGACTTCTGGACGAAAGAGGAATATCTGAAATTCTCCGAAGCCATGATGGATAAGCCCCGTTCCTATTATGCCTTTGAAATGCTTTACTGGTGTGGAATCCGCTCCGGCGAACTGCTGGCGCTTACTCCGGCTGATTTTGACTTCCAGAAGCAGACAGTCACAATCAGCAAGACATTTCACCGATCTAAAGGGAGTGATATTATCACAAGCCCGAAAACGAAAAAGAGTAACCGTACAATCAAAATGCCGCCATTTCTCTGTGAGGAAATGCAGGAATATATCAAAATGCTTTACGACATTCAGCCGAACGAGCGGCTGTTTACGGTCACAAAATCCTATCTCAATCACGAAATGGAGCGAGGGGCAAAGCAGGCGGGCGTAAAAAAGATTCGCGTTCACGACATCCGGCATAGTGCGGTTTCCCTGTTAATAGACATGGGATTTTCAGTGCTGGCGATTGGGGATCGTATGGGGCATGAAGCGGAGAAAATCACTTACCGCTACGCCCACTTGTTTCCTACGGTGCAGACGGAAATGGCAGAAAAACTGGAAATGGAGCGAATGACAAAGGAGGACGCAAATGGAAAGAACACTTGATTATAAAGGGCGGTGGCGCAATCATACAGTAGCGTTCCGGGTATCGGACGAAGAAGCGAAGCTGCTTAACGATTTGGTGGCATTGTCGGGTTTGACAAAGCAGGACTATATCACAAGGCGGCTGCTGTGCCGGGACGTAGTAGTACAGGGCAATCCGAGGGTGTATAAGGCTCTGAAAAATCAAATGGCGGCTATCTACGAGGAATTGAAGCGATTGGAAGCATTAAGCCCGGACAATGACGAACTGCTCTACACGTTGCAGGTAATCGCAATTACATTAGACGGTCTGAAAGGAGAAGATGAATGACAGAAAAAATGAAAACGACTGCTCCCGTATCATCTGTTGGCGCAGATGGGGCGCAGCCGCAATTAAAAAATTACAATGAAATTATAGCAAATGAAACAGCACAAATCAATCTGCAAGCCGCACAAAACCCGGAGAAATCCGGGAGCGGCGGGCTTCAAACCGTTTCCATGGCGGAACTGTATGATACACTCTACCCGCCGAGAACGCCGGTTGTGGACGGGTTTCTCTATGGCGGCACTTATCTTTTTGTAGGTGCGCCGAAAGTTGGGAAATCGTTCTTTATGGGACAGCTTGCCTATCATGTGGCAATGGGGCTTCCGCTGTGGGATTATCCTGTCCGAAAGGGTACGGTGCTGTATCTTGCACTGGAAGATGATTATGCAAGGCTTCAGCGGCGGCTCTCCGGTATGTTCGGTGTGGAATGTGCGGATAACCTGTACTTTGCGACACAGGCAAAGACCTTGAATGAGGGCTTAGACAAACAATTAGAGGAATTTCTGAAAGAGCATACGGACGCAAGGCTGATTATCATTGACACGCTCCAGAAAGTGCGTGAGGTCGGTGGGGACAGGTACAGCTATTCCAGCGACTACGAGATTGTGACAAAGTTAAAGTCGTTCAGCGATAAATACGGTATCTGCCTGCTGGTGGTTCATCACACACGCAAGTTGGAATCCGAGGACAGCTTTGATATGATTTCCGGTACGAACGGGCTGCTTGGAGCGGCAGACGGGGCGTTTATCATGCACAAGAAAAAGCGCACTGACAATGAGGCGGTCATGGATATAGTGGGGCGTGACCAGCCGGATCAGGAACTGACTATAGAGTTTGACCGGGAGCGCTGCGTCTGGAAATTCAAAAAGGCAGAAACGGAACTGTGGAAACAGCCGCCGAATCCCCTGCTGGAAGCAATCAACAATTTTCTGACAGAAGATAAGCCGGAATGGGAGGGGACAGCAACAGAACTTGTGAGCCAGTTGCCGGATATGCAGATACAGGCAAACGTGCTTTCCAGAAAGCTGAATGTAGTCAATAGCCAGTTGCTTAATGATTATGGAATTTTCTATGACAATAAGCGGGGGCATGAAAGGAAGATTATTCTGAAACGGCTTGAGCCGAGAGAGTAAAAGCGACGATATGCGTCGGTTGCGACGGTATTTTTTACAGCGGGCTGGTATAGAAAATATCGACGCTATCGACGCAAACCGACGCAGAAAGGATTAAGTGATGAAAAACGTGCAAATTCCTTATGAATTGTTTGTATCTCTGCTCCGCTATCATCTAATGGAAGATGATGATTGTCTGAATGAAATCCGGCAGGGATTGGAGCAGAAATTGGATTCGCTGGTGCGCCATGAATTATATGCGAAATATAAGACTGCGCCCACACAGGAAGAACGGGAAAAAGCCAGACAGGAATATCTGGAAAAACGTGGAGTGTCGGACAACTTCCGCTGGTAGTTTTCTTTTGATAATAGACAGGAGCGTGTTACGCTCCTGTGGATAGAAGACAACGAGAAAGGTGTGATTCAATGATAATTCAGCCAGAATGGGGAACTCGGAACGTGAACAAATATTTATACGAAAGTGAAGCCCGGAGGATTGCTGCACTCAACGAAATCTTTGGAGATGTGGAACTGACTGTGGCAGAAATGCGGACGCTGGTATGGCTTGCCGGATGGGAGGAATGTACGGTGGAAAACGTACTTTCGGCTATCCGAAAAGCTATGGCGGCGGAAGCAAAGCGGCGGGAACAGCCGCTCCGTCCGTAGGACGGAAAAGCCCTCGGCAGAGCGCAAAGGCAGTTTTTGATGGACGGAACGGCTGTCAAAAGTGCTTTTGCGTTACTTTCGGCGAAAGTAACAAAGCCTATGCGCCGTATCCGGCGCTGATTACCCGGACAGGGAGAAAGGATATTGATTGAAGCGAACGATCAGCTTTATGACAGGAAAAGGCTCTGTCAACCATAACAGCAGAAAATTCCATGCAAAGAATACTGACCCGGAGCGAAGTTGTCTGAACGTGGAATACTGCAACGAAAATGTTAAAGACGTATATCACGAATTGTTTGATGAAGCACTTGCCCGGTACAATGAGAAACAGACCAGAAGTGACCGCCGGATTGATGATTATTACAATAAAATACTGCGTGGAAAGCAGGAAAAACCATTCCATGAAATCATTGTGCAGATAGGCGATAAGGACAATATGGGGGCAAAAACAGAGGACGGACAGCTTGCGGCAAAGGTACTTGATGAATATATGCAAGGTTTCCGGCAGCGCAATCTCACTTTGAGAGTATTTGCTGCCTATCTTCACATGGACGAAGCAACGCCCCACTTGCACATAGATTTTGTACCGTATACGACAGGAAGCAAGCGGGGGCTTGATACAAGAGTATCACTGAAACAGGCGTTATCTGCTCTCGGCTTTAAAGGCGGTACAAGACGTGAAACAGAATTAAATCAGTGGGTGGCTTATGAGAAAGAACAGCTTGCCGTTGTCATGCTGGAACATGGGATTGAATGGGAGAAGAAAGGCACACATGAAAAGCATTTATCCGTCTTGGATTTTGAGAAAAAGGAGAGGGCAAAGGAAGTTGCAGAGTTGGAAGCGAAGAAAGCGAAATTGCAGGAAGAAAATGCCGCTTTTCAAGAAATCAACGAAGATTTGCATGAACAGTTGTTACAGGTTGATGATGAGATTCGCTCCTTGCAGGAAGATTTACAGGAGTCCCGGCAGGAAGCAGAGAAAGCGCAGAAGCAGGCGGATAAATACCAGAAACGCATGAATGAACTTGCCCCTATGGTTAAGAACATGGAGAAGCTGGCGGCAGATTTTTCCGCAGATCCGGAGCAGACGCTTCCAGAAGCGGCGGTTGTAGAATCTGCAAAATCATACCGGGAGAAAAAGGCGAAACCTCTTGTAGTGAAAATGGTTCAAGTTATGCGCTCTATCTATTCGGCGTATCTGGATATTTCAAACAAATTTACGAAGCTGCAAGCGGCTTATAACAGGGAACGGAGCGGAAACGAGCGGTTGACAAACAGGCTGGAAGAAGTTTTAGACGAAAACAGGGAACTGCGGATAGTGGTGGCAGATTTTGGACGTATAAAGGCGGTGGTCGGCTCTGAAAAGGTAAACGCTGTTATTAACCGGGCGAAGCAACAGGAACAGATAGAAGCCGAGCAGAAACGGGCTATAAGGAGAAAATACAATCGGGAAGCCCGCTGACAGGCAGAGGGCTGCTTAAAGCCCTCTTAGCTGCCATGAAGCGAATCTCCGCCAGTTAGTCAAGAGCGGCGTAGTCGTTCAGTTTACTCTTGACTGGCTGGTGGGGATTTGCTATTTGTTTTTAAAATTACATGGATAATTGAGCAGGTATCTGGTAAAATGACCTTGCAGTATGAGAAAATTTAATTAGACAATCGTGTCTAATGGCGAAAATAGGGCATTTCTCGCTTTGTGTCGTGTTTTGCTGTAGACATTTATGGTAATGTGCAAGTGAAAGGAGGGGAAAGGAATGGATACGAAAAAGATAGGAGAATTTTTAAAGGTGCTTCGTAAAGAACGAGGATTAACACAAGAACAGCTTGCAGAAATTCTTCTTGTATCGGGAAGAACGATCTCTCGGTGGGAAACAGGAACCAATATGCCAGATTTAAGTATCCTTATCAAAATGGCAGAGTTCTATAATGTAGAAGTGAAAGAAATTTTGGACGGAGAAAGGAAAAGCGAGAGTATGGATAAAGAATTGAAAGAAACATTATCTAAAGTGGCAGACTATAACAAACTGGAAAAAGAGAGGGTAACAAAAGCCGGAAATATTGCATTTGGTCTAACCTTTGCTATTTGTGCGGCTGTGATAATTATTCAGCTTCTCATGGTGGGAGAATTGGCGATTGTGGCAGGAGAAACTGCTGTTTTACTTGTTGGTGGAGCGGCTTATATTGGAGTGATGACCTACAATGGAGTTTGGGAGACTGGTTCCAGATTCAAAAGTACGCCATTTACAGATGCGTTGATAGCTGTGATATGTGCCGGAGTATTTGCGGTGGCATTGGTTATTTGCTATATCAGATTAGGCGCAACAACGTCTCAAGCGGTTCATAGCGCACTTATATTTTTTGTGGGAATTGCCATAGTTGGTTTTGGGGTATTGAGAATACTGGCTTGTTTCAATCATAAAAGAAGAGAAAAAAGTATGCCGGACAATGAGACTGTACTGGTTAAAGAGCAACAGCCTGTAAATGTATTTATAGCGGACGGAAATATGCAGGCGGAAATGATAATAAGTACATTGAAAGATAACGGTATTATGGCATACGGACAGGATTTAGGAGATGCCGGATTTGCGTCTGTACGTTATGGCATGGGCAGAGGTATTGATGATAGGATTGCAATTATTGTACCCAGTGATAAAGCGGATAATGCAAAGCAAGTGATAAAGGAAATGGGGCTGGAGCAGAATGTTACGCATTAGGCGCTCCGAAAGACTTATTTTTCAAGGGATTTCAGAGATGATAAAAGGTGCTGCGATACTTTAATCTAAATCTCCGAAAATGAGCTTCTATTGCGTAACATTTCAAAAATAGGTTGTTAATCTGCGAGGATTTGCTATAATAAGGATGTAGAAATGGTTGCGATAGACTAAGCTGATTTTATTTTGAATGGAGAAAAATATATGCGTCTTAAGGATTGGAGTTTTTTGGGCAATTATGAATTTTTTACA
This sequence comes from Coprococcus sp. LG101-27, assembly GCF_027695515.1. Lineage (NCBI taxonomy): Bacteria > Bacillati > Bacillota > Clostridia > Lachnospirales > Lachnospiraceae > Coprococcus > Coprococcus sp. LG101-27. The sequence goes on along the minus strand of NZ_JAQEUJ010000037.1, from coordinate 4,486 downwards.
AATAGATTACAAATGTTGGCAACGAATGATTTACCGGCTGAAAAATGGAGTTATGCAGGAAAAGAAGATTTTGGTATCTTGAGAAATTATCTGTATTTTACTTTTGAAAAATTGTGGAAAGAACGAGAAGAAGCTCCTGACAGTGATAAGCAAAAGTATATTTATATGGATGATAAAGTGGGTTGTTTTAATACAGGATTATATGATAAGACATGGCAGCCAATTTACTTTTATTGCATTAAAAATCCGATAGCTGGATTTCAAGAGTGGAGATTTACTGCGTTTTACAATAGTTACACGATAAAATTTGCAGATATTTCTAATTCTGCTGCATTAGATTTGCAGAGAGCAAGTTATTTTGATGATCCGAGTGCGTTAATATATGATATTAAGTTAGACATCATTCCACAGTGGGATCATATATTGTATGACGAGGAAAATTTTTTGAGAATACCTGAACAGTTACGTGCTAATGGTAAAGAGTTTTGTCAGAATTTAATTGATGGGGCTATCAGGTCAGTTAAGAAGCGCATAGAAGCTAATTATAAAACGGTTGTTCCGCAATTTTATAATGACAAAATTCAATTGTTAGCTCCTTTATACTTAACGAATCCAGATAAACCAGATTTAGCTTTGGTTTTATCTCTGAGTGATGATGGAATCGTTTATTATGGACATACATGTCTTACAACGGAAATGGCATATAATAATGCGAGACTAATTGCCCGTCCAGACAGTTATTGGCTTCAGCCTTAAATATTATTGGCTTCAGCCTTAAATATTAGTTGACTTTTTGATGAAAACTGGATATACTATATTTGTTAGGTAAGTTAGCTATATGGTTATGCATTACTAGATAAGATTGTATTTTGATAATTGTTGTGTAATGTTATGTTTGGGGCAATAATCTTTTGGGATTATTGCCCCAAAGTTTTAGACAGAGTGGCAACATTTTGGCAACAGAAAATCAGCAAGCCAGAATAAATGATGTAATTGAAGTAAAAAACGGTGTGTATTTGCATAAAGCTTAAACAAATATAGTTAAGAGCAACAAAGGACACGCCGAGTTTGAATAGTTGAAGCTGAGCTGTAAAGCCTTTGTTTACAAGGGTTTTACAGCTTTTCCTTTATAGGATTGCATTTTCATTGCATTATTTTTCTTCAACTGTTCTGTGATAGATTGCTGTATGTTGATTGCTGGTATAATTAGCAATGCTTTCAGTAGCAGATTGTACTTGTAATATTCCAGTCAGCTTTTTAGCAACTTCAAGATTCGTATTTGGATACAGATGACCATAAGTGCCGAGTGTTGTCTGTATTTTTTCATGTCCTAAACGTTCCTTGATAAGTAAAGGATTTTCGCCCATGCTGATAAGTAATGAAGCGTGTGAATGTCGCAAGGCATGAATTTTAATACGATGAACACCTGCTAAATTTGACAACTTTTCCAAAGCTCTGGGAAGCGTTGTTTTACTGGTTGGAGTTCCGTTATAACTTAGTACAAGTGGACAATCGGGAAGAACCTGTTGCTGAACACTTTGCCAAGCCTTTAGCTCATTGAGTGTATCTGAATCAATATAAATAGTACGGATACTTGCCTGTGTTTTCGGCTCAACGAATTTATAGTCCGTCATTGTTCGGTAATATAATGTTTTGGTAATGCTAAGCAAGCCTGTTTCAAAATCTATGTCTGACCAATGTAATGCTGACGCTTCGCCAATTCGCATACCAGTCATAAATAATAACCAGAACGATATAAACAGATAATGCTCATAATAGTCTTTCTTACAGAGTAAGGATATAACTTTTTGAAATTCTTCTAATGTCCAGAAATCAACTTTTGTTTTCTTGCTTTTGATATTTCCTATCATTCGAGAGGGGTTTTTCTTTGCAATCCCAAGCACGATCGCTCTGTCAAATGCAATGGAAAGCATTCCCTGTACGATACGAATGTAATTAGGACTAAAATCTTTTGCAAGTTTCAACTGCCAGTTTTGAACATGGATAGGTTCGATTTCGTCTGTTTCCATTTTGTAGAAATAGGAAAAATGTTTCTTGATGGTAGTAGCACGATTAAGATAAGTGCTTTCTTTTACCTGTGTTTTATACCATGGCAGGTAGGTTTCTTCTATAAATTGCTGAAAAGAAACGCCATCTTTTTTTGTTGTTAATTCTTCGGTAGAAGCTAACACCAGTTTTGAATATTCTTCCTTTGCTTCTTTTTTCGTTCTGAATCCACTTCGGTATTTCTGTATCTGTTTTCCGGTAATGGGATTGTAGCCTAAATTAGCTCTGAAATAATAAGTTCCGTTATCTGCTTTCTTAATAGGGTCTTTTGCCATGATTTCACTCCTTACATGATATGCAAGAAGTACAATCAATCGTTTGTGTCTGATAATGTAATCCCTAATAATTCTTCCACGGCTTCTTTGGGTACTCTGTCCAATTTACGGGATTGGTAATAAGTATGCCCTTTTTCAATCATAAGTTTTTTTGCTTTTCTTATGATGTCTGCCGAGAAAGAAGTTCCATAACCTAGTGCTATGAGGTCTTTTTTTGTTACGGTAATCATAATCCTCCTTTCCATAGACCAGATAAGGAAATCTCAATATCTTGTCTATCAGTATATCAAATGATGAGCAAAAAAGCTCTATTAAGATGATTTTTTCTTGCAAAATCGTTGTTAGATAGTTTTACAAGCAATCAGACGGCTTCGGCAAGCTCCGCTGGTATCTCAACCATTCCCATTCCTGTGGGCTGAACCGTGTCATACGGGTGTATCATTATCCTGTGTTGCAGGTCATGGCAGAACGACTTTTCCAACGGTCGCTCCCAGATCATTGCATGAATCGCTATCTCCCGATTGGAAAAGTCACGGCGTACAACCTCTGATGGCTCACTGCAAGCACAAACGTATCTGACTGCTTTATTCACTTGTCAAAGAACTGTTAGGCTCTTGTCAGCCTGTATCAATTCATTTTTACAAATGGACTGATACAGAATGATAAGAAAAAGCGGAACAGGAAAGAGGGGAGTTTATTAAATCATGCTCCGCTCAAATATTACTTAATGTTCGTCTATTTCAAATTCACATATCATTTTCAAAAGGGCTTCTCTGATACGTCCCTTTAATTCCATATCAACCACAATGTATACGTTACCGTATTCATCATAAAATGGGCGTAAACAACATTTTGATATGTAGGCTTCATAGAACAGCAACAGCTTTTCTATGGCAGTTTCGTTACCGTCCACGGCTGATGATATGAGAAAAAATGATGGAAGTGTGTGTTGCTTATTTTTCATTTGTTTTCTTCTCCTTTAACTGCTTTTTGATTTCTTCAAGTGAATTTCTTCTGTGCCTGTATGATGTGCTTCGGTTGATGTTCAGCTTTTCGCCTATCTCCGAATCGCTCATATCCAAGAAAAAAACATCAATACAATGTTCCGGCTCTGCTCCGGCAACTGTTTCAGTGCTTCTGCAAGTTCTTCGTCAAGTACATGGATTTCTGTACCGCACACATCGAATGTTGTATATTCACTTTCGTAATCGTCCCATACAATCAATTTCTCAACAACAATCTCTGGAAGCTCACAAAAGGATACTTCCTTTGCCTGTCGTCTGGCTAATTCCTTGCGGTAGTTACGGACAATGCCTTTCACAACCTTTTTGAGCTTACAGTCAAACTGACACTGTATTGTCTTTTGGAAGTCTGATGGTTTCAAAATCACACCCCCTTTCTCTATAAAGTGAAAAGTATGTATCCCTCTTTCTGCACCATATCTGTACGGCAGGGTGTGATTTGTTGCAGAAAAAATTTTTTGTAAATATGAAAACAGCCTATTTGCATCAATAACAAATAGACTGTTTTTAAAACATCTGATATATGAGTTTTTAATACATTCTAATCGCACAACATGAAGTATAAACTCATGCTAGGTGATTAAAAATGAGAAAAAAGAAAGATACACATAGCTTTGATTTTCGTCCTTTAGGACTGGCAATCAGAGAAGCCAGAGAGAAAGCAGGGCTTTCCAGAAATGATTTAGGCGATAAAGTCTTTTACGGAGAACGTCATATCGCAGATATTGAAAATATCGGAAAACACCCTAGCTTTCAGTTATTCCATGATTTAGTTACAATGTTCAATATATCTGTTGACGAGTATTTCTATCCAGCGAAGAATGTTGAGAAAAACACAGCCCGCCGTCAGATAGATTCGTCACTTGATTTATTGAGTGATAATGAATTAAAAATCATTCAAGGTACGATTGACGGTATCTTGAACAGCAGAGAGAATAAGAAGTGATTTGCTTCTTGTTTTCTCTGTTTTCCTATACAGATTCTTCAACATTTATTTGTTGAGCTGCTCCGCAGGCAACAAATAAGAGCCGACTATCCTTATTTCTTTATCGTAAATTTACTTGTTACACAGTAATGAAAAAAGGGGCTGTCGCACTAATTAGTGCGCAGCTCCTTTTCTTG
>NZ_JAQEUJ010000036.1:0-20427 GCF_027695515.1 Coprococcus sp. LG101-27 | reverse complement strand
TTCTGCTTTTTTTAATTTTTAAATTAACTTAATGACATTGCTGTAAAGACTCTTTTTCATTTACTCAGTTCTGCTATATGTCAGCTTATCTAACTGATTACATTTTCGAAACAACTCAATATACAGCATTAATTCCTCTCTGACAGTTATTCCCAGTTTTCGATTCATATTTGTATTATGCTTTCTTGCTGTTCCAATACTGATATAAAGCAAAGAAGCAATCTCCTGTATCGTGTATCCATCAACATAATACTGAAGAACCATCCTCTCTGACGGAGTCAGAGTTTCCACGCGCAAAGCAAACGCCTTGAGCATTTCTTCTATATTCGGAGGAATGCCTCCATTTTCCAGTTTCTCCGTATTCCTTTTTTTCTGCATAAAATCAACCAGTGCATCCACTTCTGAAATGCCTGATAAGTTTTCGTCCGTCAGCGTATCCTCCTGCAGTGCTTTTAAACTCCGAAGAATCGGCTTCACAAAACGATGGGACATACCGACAGAAACAACCAATAATAAAATCAGGAACAACAACGTACCGATGATCCAGTCCCTTCGATTGTCCGCTGTTAATTTTTCATAATTCGCTTCTGATATTAATGTCAGTACCGCAAGCGGCATACCATTACAACTCTTCAATCCAAGCAGTTCATGCCTGCCTATATAATTCCCGAAAGCGGTAGAATATGTATTATAATATTTTCCTTTCTTCACTGTCATCGTTCCTGATGGTGAAAGATACGTTTCTTTTGTATCTCCGAACATCGCCTTATCCAGATAGATGTTTCCTTTTTTGTCCACAGGAGCCAGTACTGTCACTATATTCCCACAGGAACCCTCCACCATAGGATAAGACAGCCTGAAATACAGATTACTCATCTCCATACCGCACAAACCGCGTACTTTTCCGGTACTGTCTAAAACCGGGACATATAAAAGCTGCACATCCTCCCATGTATCACTCAGCTCCAGCCGGTCTGTCCACAGGCAGCTCTCTACCAGCCGGTTTCCATCAAACTGCATAATCTGTTCATACCCCGACAATGCGGACGTATCAAATTCTAAATTCCAACGGTTATGGAGCTGTACCTGCTCTGCTCTTGCAATATCAGCATTTCCCCTGAAAAAAACTACATGCTGTTTGCTTGTATTTACTGCCTTTAAATCAGACAGGCGCAGGTAGATTCCCATACGTGATGTATCTGCATATTCCGTCTTCGTATTTACCGTTGCATCCAATACAACAAAAACTCCACTGCAATATTTCACATCCAATGCAGATTTTAAGGAGGGATACAGCGCAGCCTCCAAATCCATAATCAGCTGAGGATTATCATTCAAATTTGAAAATGTCTTTCCATTGGCTGTCAGGCATTGATTCAATTCTTTTGTAATATCTTCCGATAAAGAAATACTTCTCGCCATCATAATATCAGTCTGCTCTGCCATAGTTGACAACGTATTTTTCTGCTGGGCAGACAACATTTCCCGTACTTTAAAATCCATTCCCGGAAGGACTCCCAAAATACTGAGTAATAGAACTGTCACTAAAAAAAGTGTTAAAATCACCACGCACCAATAAACAATCAGTCTTTGCTGCATACGGATGCTTTGTCTCTTTATTCCTTTTATAATCTTCCAAAAATTTATTTTCTTTTCTCCCATATGTCAGCCACCCCTTTTTGCCGATCCGGCAGACATTATTGTGTGTATGCTGCTTTGAAATCCTCTAATGTCTCTGAAACAAGTTTATCCATATCTTCCGGGTCTTCCTGCCACTCCAACCGCTTTACTGACAGAGTTTGCCTGATAAGTTCTTCAAACTTTGTTTCCAGATCCAGATAGGAATCCAATTTCGGAGCAGTATAAAATGTATAGTTCTCCTGCGTCTTTAAAAAAGCCTGATACAGGGATACATACATCGGATCACTTAACTTCTCGATCGCCTCCGGAAGGTAAACATCGAAAGCTTCCTGCTTTACCGGCATATATCCAAGACTGGTCACAAATTCCACATTCTTTTGGGCCTCCGTCAGCCATTTAAGAAACGTAATACAGGCTTTTTCTTTTTCCGGTGTAGATTTTACCGTACAAATGCCGGCACCTCGCTGCATGACCATCGTTTCTCCCCTGGCAAATACGGGACATGGCATAGAAACAATCTCTACTTTTTCCGATGTGTTATCCGCATAAGTAACTTTGTCAGAATAATATAACACACTGGCTGACGAAGCCACCGATACAATCGAATCTCCCGTTCGCAAAGGTTCCGTTGCATAACCGCTGCGAAGCCATACTCCTCCGGACAGTGCCGCTTTTGCATAAGGTTCCCATACTGTTTGAAATTCCGGTCCGAAAGCCAGATTTTCTCCCTTAAAGAAATTTTCACCCAGAGATTCTACACCTACCTGAAAATAGTTAAAATGATAATCATGAACGAAAAAATTCTTTCCATCATCAGGAATGTCCGGCGTCTGGTTATCTGTCCATGCAGCATATTGTTCTGCCATTGCGAAGAGTCCTTCCCATGTTTTTAAATCTTCCATCTTCGCTCCTGTTTCTTTCGCGAAACGATCAAATGCTGTTTTATTGATAAACATAACTTCCGTTGATTTTGCTACCGGCAAAATGGAAAGTCTTTCATGAATGACACCTTCTTCCAAAAAAGCCGGAATAAATTCGTTCAGTTCTTCTTCTGTAAAATAATCATAATAATCTACAAGTTCCGTATCATCCGGCATCGCCAGAACTGTTTTAGGATAGGAAACAAACATATCCGGCAGTTTAGAGGCTCCCGGATCTCCAAATGCGGATGCCAGTACATTTTCATGTATCGTATTCGTATTTGTAACACTGCCAACCTGTACTCGGATATTTTCCTCTTTTCCAATCGTTTCATTAAATTCATCAATCAGATCGTTTAATGGCGATTCTGTCTGTCCGCCATATACATGCCACAATGTAACGGTTACCGGATCTTCTTTTTTCTTCTGCCCACACCCTGTAAAAACTATAACCGCAATCATTACCAAGAACAGGCAGATTCTTCTCATAATATATCTCATATTATTTATCTCCTTTCCAGACAGTGTCTTATAAACAATCTGACATCTCAACAAAGAACAGAGCCATCGGATCGAGACACTTTTACATAGTATATGATATCGGTTTTCAGAGTCTTAAGCACTCCCCATATGGGTAGTAAAATGCTATTTTTAAAATCCATTTATAATCAGATTTTTCTTTGTAACAGCTACCGCCAATTTCGTTTTGGAATCAAAATTCGTTTTCTGCAACATATTTTTGATATGCCATTTTACAGTTTCCGGTGATATACACAAGCTCTCTGCAATTTTTTTATAGGATTCTCCTTCCACCACTAATCGCAGAACTGCTAATTCTCCAGGTGTAAAATCACAGCTTTTCGCCGTTCCGATCATCACAACCGGCGGAGCATCCGGATACACGTTCTCCCCTTTCATCGTACGATCCATAACCTCCAACAGTTCTTCTTTACCGGCATCTTTATACCAAAAACTTTCTACTCCTGCTTTGCGCGCCCTGTCAATAAAACTGCACTCTACTAAAGAAGTCACGATAATTACTTTTATCTGGGGCATTGTCTTTTTAATCTTCTCCGCTGCCACAAGACCACTCTCATCATTCTCCGTACAGACATCCATCAAGACAAGTTCACACCTGCTCTGTCTGCATACGGTTTCTGCCATAGCTGCGTTTGTGATAGAAGCCGCCAGACAATACCTCCCACTGGACTGAATATAATTTTCCATATCTTCCCGAGCCATACGCTGGTCTTCCACGATTAGTACCCGTATCATCTCCGCACCTCCTTTGGTATCTTAACGATTATTGAAAATTTTGACTCCACACAAATTCTCAATGTACCTCCACATTGCTCCACCCTTTTTCGTATACCGGATAATCCTCCTCCTTCTTTGACATCCTTCTCCGTTGTTTGTCCATTATCTGTAATCACCATAATCCATTCTTGTTCCCCACTACTGCATTTTACATACAGTTCGCTTGCCCCTGCATGGCGGACACAGTTGGAAAGTGCCTCCAAAAGTATTATATCCATCAGTTCGAAAATATGAGATTCCCAGACTTGTTCTCCTGTATAAATGATTTTCACACCCAAAATCTCCGCTCTTTCCTGCACCTGCCTGTGCAGTTGTTCGCCTTTCACAGACTCGTTATCTTTATTCAGCAAGTCTAATGTCTGCTTCCATTGTGAAAGGAAAACATCTCGGTCTGCTTCCGATTCGCGCAGCAACATCCGCTGTGCCGCCAGGACGCTATATCCCAGATTATCATGCACTCTCATTTTCATAGATAACATTTCTTCTTCTCTGGTCAGCGTTATTACATTCTTAGAAAGTTCTTTCATAGCCACAGACATTTCCTGAAGTTTCTGATTTTCTTCCTTCAGCAACACTTTGTTCCGATATAATTCCGACACTTCAGAAGCAAGAACTTGAAAAAAATGATCTCCGGCTGTCGTAATAATCTCTTTCTCTGAAAATTTCCACACACTTCCATCCGCAAAGCAGTATACTTTCAAATCAACATCATAAAATACATTCTCTTTCAGAGGATGTCCCAGTGCTTCCTCCAGTTCTGTAATATTCTGTATATCTCTTCCCGCCAGATTCTGGCAAATTTGATACATTTTTCGATTCATCAGTTTAGGCATTCCGTTCCCATCAAAAAAAACAATTCCACTCGGCAAATTGTCCAGACTTTCCTGAACTGCATTTTCCCTCAGGCAGCTCTTGCGGTACTTATAAATTCCAAAAATCTTCAATCCCACATATAAAAAAACACCAATTCCTATAACAATTAAAATCACATACGGTATTTTAAATAATATCATGGAATCTTCTTCGTAAAACGCCCGTTGCCACACACACAAGACAGCTGTTATAAGGAAAATAACTATAAGCAATACACTATCCGGCAGCAACATCTTTCTTTCTCTTTTTCCTGTTCCTTCATAAATAGCCAGAATCATACACAGCAAAGTCAAAAAAATAAAAAACCAAACAATCGTAATCTGATACTCCGGTGAACAGTTTTCAAATGTTTTTATCATTTGCCGCCACCTCCTCCCAGAATCAAAGAAAGCAGCCATGATCCGTCAAAATCCTGCTCCGCATAAGCTCCATATCGTCTTGCAATTTCCTGCAGATCTGTTTTGCATTCCACACTCATAGACATGATGATCCGCGTCTCTCTGCGTTTCAGATTTACATTAAATGCCAACAGATCTTCCAAAGATTCCTCTATGACTGCTTCAAAAAAATCATAAATCTGCATAGCATCTTCACTTCGTATTTCTTCTAACGCGGTGGAAAAACCTGCCTCAACATGATTCCATTCCAGATTCTTTATCGTTTCCCTGAAACATAACTCCAACTCTCTTATCGGAAACTTTACTGTCTGCTCCGCAATAAAAATAAGATTACTACGCCTTTTTATATAGGCTCCGATCACAACTATCTTCCCTAATATTTTTTTCCTTTTGTTCTCATCTTCTTCCATAGAATATGCTTCAATGAATTCCGTCAAAAGTTTACTCTGCCTTGCCGTCTGTTTCTGTATTTTATCATACAGCTGATTCTTCACAGAAAGTTTTTCTACTTCTCTTTTTGTTCTCAGATTTTCTTCCTCAATCAGATTCGCATCTTTTAATTCTTCCTTCCGATCTTCAAGCTCTCTTACGATTTCCTGTAATTCTGACAGGTTTTCCTTCCACAACACATAGCCTCCCAAAATTGGTTTTCCCGACAGCCTGATCCCATTTTCTAACATGATCGGACATTGAACTACCTGTCTTACGATTTCCGGTGCAATACATTCCGAATCCTGAGATTGATAAATGCATTTTCCACTCTGATCTGTAATCTGTGCTGAAATTGTAGATGCTGCAAATAATTGTGCGTATCCTGTATTGGAAGGGATCAATCCGCACTGGATGCAGCTTTCAATGATCAAAACAAACAGAAGGCATAATGCAGCTGTCATATCGCTTGAAAATATTTTCCAGAAGGGCAAATTCAGATAATAGGCGATGCCATAGATAACCGACAGACCATAAGCACCAAAAGGCATCCAAAGCATTTTCCTGTTTTTAATTTTTCTACACCTTAATAGAATAATCAAGAGTGCCACCAGCAGACATCCAAGATCCCAGGCGACTATAGCATAATACATTGCTCCATATCCATAGACTCCTACTTCATAGGAAGCTGCTTCCCCCAGTCTTCCCTCCGGGAAAGTAAAAACTAACTGGTGCAGATCATTCGTTAATACAATCCCTATCAGAAACAATGCCGGAAAAAACAGCAGACACCGTCTTTCCGGTAATTTATAATTCTCCGGCTGCCGTATATAAAATGCCAGATAAAGACTGACCGTAGGGAGTAACAGCATAGGAATATAATAAAGATACCAGGCGTAGCGCAGTGCTGTCGGCATCTCATACGGTATTTCAAATTTACACATACGAACGAGCATCCAAAAAACCATCATCACTGCAATCATTATTAAACAACGACGGGGTTCCTTTTGGATAATTCTCTTTTGAAAAGAAATCGCCCATACCAGATAAAGTCCTATATAAATAAAAGGCCTTAAAAGGTGACAAATAGATCGCAGATAAGGATTGGTAAAGGACACATAATGAAGCAGAACTGCCACACCTACGCATAGTGCTACACTTCCGACGTATACTGTAAATTTCTTTTTCTCTGACACTGTGCGTACTCCTTCCTGTTACATTTTGCACTATATCTTGTTTGCAGTATATCATAATCTACATTCCAAATTATATCTTTTATTTTTTGGTGTATGTACAAAACTCGACTTTGCCATTGCAGCTATATCTCCAACTCCATTTTTTAATGCAATGCTTTGGTCGGACAGACCTTCGTACATTCATAACAGAGTATGCACTCCGTTCCTCTCTTTCGTTTGCGGGATTCCTTATTGACCTCCACATTCATTGGGCAGACACGCAGACATTTTCCATAATGAACACATTTGCTTTCATCGCAGTGAACACGCAGAATTGAAAAACAGTGGACCGAATATCTTCGCGACTGCGTAGTGGATTGTTGCCGCCTCAAAAACACCAAGAAAATGTCGGGCATAGCGTTTTCCTGCAGTAAAAAGTGCTGTTCCCAACGCAAGGCATCCTCCAATGTAGCTGAAATTCAACAGATAAAACAAGTTTCCTTTAGCCTTCCACAACGTGATTGCCACTGTCTCAAATAACAAAAATAATAGAAGTGACGCTATATATTTGCGAAGCACATTATTCTTTCTCATCATTATCCTCTTGCTCCTCTGATTTCTTATTTTTTCTCAGCACATCAATTGCAGGGTCGATGCTAACACCCATCATAACCCCCAGACACATTCCAAGACCAATATCATCTATTAGAAACCCAATAACTATACCTAAGCTTAGTCCGATAGCAATCCAGTAAAATATCATGTTCTTTTGCAGTAAGAGGTAAAATCTTATCTTCCCATATATCCTGTGCATTAGCTAAATCAATTTTACATTAGCATTATTTATTCCCTATTTTCCCTACATTCATTTATTCTTTGTATTATCAATTATATCTTTGAAAGAAGAAATCATATCTACCATCTTACTCATCTTTTTTGCTTTTTTTCTTGCTATTTTTCTAGAGTCTCCAGATATTATTGAAAAATAATATGTAAATTCTTCAGAAATTTTCTTGATTACCAACCCAATAAAAGCCACTATCAAAGGTCCTATAATATACGGACCAATTATAATAAATGACTGATACATACCATTCATAAATGATTTATACATCAGTTCTCCAATATTCACCATATTCTAATTACCTCCCTTATTATCAAAATTTATTACCTGTAAATACTTCTCTATCAATTTCGGCTGTATCAACGGATATGTCCAGTTCTCAGGCAACTCATCCATAAGCACAACTTTCTCCATTTCGCTATGTAATTCTTTCGCAAACTCTGTTATCTCTGCAAAGCAAAGCAGTCCAAATGTTTCTTCACCAGTATCATTTACTCTAGTCTTACCTGTTACTGAGTAAACACAGATTGGCTTTATCTCAAATTTGATAGCTCCAGTCTCTTCCTGCAACTCCCTTTTAGCTGTTTCAAAAATATCCTCTCCAGCTTCTCTATGCCCTCCCGGCACTTCATATGTATCTCTTTCTTTATGTTTGCAGAAAACCCACTTGCCATTACTTTGTGAGATAATTACTGCAAATTTTAATAGTTCATCATTAACTGTATCATAAAATTTTACTTCCAAATTATCCATTAGTATACCTCCAACTCATTACTCTCCCCACAAATAGAGCCCTTTGATAAAAAAATGCCGGAAACCCGCATAAATACAGGCTTTCGGCATTTCTGTCCGCTATTCAAACTCGCAAATAAAATTTTGTTACTATACTTTTTAGTATTGGCATTATGGTTCTATTTGGTTTTATATGTGTTCAACTGTCCTAAGTCCATAGGCTGTACTGAACGGTGTTATCAATTTGTTATCAACTAACTGTTATCAATCAATTCCTTTATAATTTTTCATATTCCAAGTACGTTAATATAGCATTAACTCTTTTTTTACGTGCCGACTTTGATCGACTTGCAGATTGCATTGATTGTTGATAGATTACTGTTTGCGGTATCGTTTTATCACTTCGTAAATTTCTATAAAAAATATTCATCTTGTCACATATGTCATCTGCGTTAATTTGATTATTACTTATATACAATGCCAAGTACCATAATGCATATAAATGGCTAACCCCCTCAATATTATATGCAGAATAGTCTATATTCCATTCTTTTAGTAAATTTATATTTTTTTCGAATTTCATCCTTACAGATATGGAACATTCTTCGTCATACTTATCCACAATATCTGCAAATACTTTATCTATTTCATTCTCATTACCGTCAAAAATCGTATTTTCCACAGTCATTATATATAGCTCAGTTATGAATCCTACATCTTCCATTCTATTTTTATTTAGCTTATATGTTAACTTTGTCATGTATTCATCATTTCTATAGCTAATAATATCATTATATAGCAACGTATCATAATACTGTGCTTTTCTTAATTCCTGTGCATTTAATCTACTTCCTTCTCTGTTTAACCGATCAAATATGCTATCTACAATTTTATAGTCCGGATTTTCTATATATTCTACCGATATTGAATAAGCCCAAAAATCCGAAACTAAAGTCTTTATCTCATCATCTTCTTTTGCTATTTTCTTTATTTCATTAAATGAAAGACCATTTATTATATTATTTCCATATATATCATTTCCAAATTCCTTCGGTAATGGTATCTCATTATTTATAAAACCTATAATCGTAGATAACCTTTGCTTTCCATCAATGACATCGTAATTGGTTATTCCTGTATCTGAATCTATTTTTTGTTCCAAAAAAATAGGAGGAATAGGAAAGTTTTTAAAAATTGTATCAAGTAAAAAAGATTTTTGTTCAATATCCCAAACATTCATGTCTCTCTGATATGGTGGATCAAATCTATATTTTCCCAGTTGATACTGTTCGTAAAAATTAGAAACTGTAATAGATGTAGATTTTCTATAATATCTGTTACTCGCCATCTGCAATATCCTCCACAATTAACTTGCTGTTACTAAAGTGTATATAATTCTTAAATAGACTGGTTAATACAGCCTCCAACGCCGTAGGCGGCTTAGGATTAACAAACCGTACTTCCATTTTATTGTCCAAAGAAAGTAAAATCTCATCAAGTTCATTTCTATCCACATGCCAGTAAGACAATCCGAATATCATCATTTCATCTTTTGAAGTACTTTTACTTACTATTTCATCAATGCCCTTCCGTATATCTTTTATCCAGCCAAATCCAAATCTTTCTGCATCTCCTGCCGGAGGAATTATTGCATTTACTATTGGATAATCTTCTTGTAAATCATACTTTATTTCAAAATCTGTAGAATTTTGTGATATTGATTCAGCGATCAAATCTCTAATATTATATGGACTATATTCTTGAATTTTGATTTTGAAAGAAAAACTAATAGAACCATGTGGTTTAAATAGAATCACATCTGCTTTACTATCATCAAATCCATAAATACTAAAAGGAATATCCGCAAGCTTGAGTAATCGTTCCAAAAACACATCATAATTATAGGTAATAATATATACTTTCTTTTGTCGTAATACACGATTCTTTATGTAATGAATTAATTCAATTTCATCAATTATATTTTTTAAATCCTTTTCAGACACTAACGAATCATAATATATAAATAAATATCTTAAATAAGAAGACAATTCGCTATATGCGTGAATATAAATATTAGAACTATCTCTTTCTTCATTTGGTCTTTTTTCTACTGACAAATTATATACATTTGCACAAGTAATAACATCTGTTACTAATTGTGTTGCCGCTTCATATGGCATATATGTTCTAGCACCTAAATTCCACAAATCTGGTGTATATTTTCGTGATAAAAAACCTCTAGTATTTGTTTTTGGATAAAGAACATGTTCCCCCTTTGAAAATAAATTAGCCAGATCTATCTCCTCTGCTTTTTCCATTTTTTGAACTAAATCAATAGAAAAACCATTTCCCAATACAATATATGAATTTTCCATTTCACTTTTCCTATTTCTTCATTAGTTGACATTCTCAATTATTTAATTAAAGATTCTCGTGATATCCTGATATCGGTTAACTACACGATAAATCTCTACATATTCGTTACCGACCTTGTAGATAATAACATAATCTTCCCATATCGCATATTTATAATCTGTCCGAAAGCTGACTCTTTTAGAAAGATCCGCCCCCATTCCCGGAAACATTTGAAGATTTTCAAATTTGCCATAAATTTCCTTTATGGTCTTTGCTGCATATTCTTCGTTATCTTCAGCAATATAATCTCGGATGTTTTTCAAATCCTTTGCAACAATCGGATTGATCCGCAATTTTAACATCTTATTCCCCCACAAGTGCTTTCAGTTCGTCCAGATCCAGCCAACCTTCGCCATCTTTCACTGCTTCTTCAGCTTCCTGCAGCTTCAAGAGAAGCTTTTTCTCTGCACGGTCACGCTCATAATCTTCAATATCCATGACAACGAAACGTCCTCTGCCATTCTTAGTCAGATATACCGGTTCTCCTTTATGACAGTTTTTCAGGACTTCATTATAATTTCTCAAATCAGATACTGGTAAAATATTTGCCATATTCTTTCAGCTCCTTCCTTTGATTTTAAATTGTTTCTGCTACTTCTATTATACACAAAAAGCTGTAAAATTCAACGTAGATTTTTACAGCTTTTATTTTATCATTTCTATATATTTTTATCGCAATCTATTTCAAATATTGAGAAAAAATCGCCTCCAGTTCTTTATTTCCTTTCAAAAATTCATACTCTTCTTTATTTTCAATTTCTGTAGCTAATGCACGAACAAAATTATTTCCAACGCCTGAAAAAGACTTTCCCTGTACTGTATCCACATATCTGTAATATAAAGGTGATTCCACCATCTTCCATGGCTTCTGTGACTCCATCAGCACTTCTTTTATCAACTGAATACATTTTTCTACATCCTTTCGATACACGGCAATCAATAGATATGGTACTACTTTACCGTAATCCCACAGATCAAATAACAATACCATATGTTCTGTGATTTCGGCAATCTCCTCTGCTTTACAATGATTTCCGGTTTCTTCTTCCATTTCTATCAACTTATACAGATAGTTTTGTATATTCGTAACTGTCTGCATCAGTTTTCCCTCTAAAAAGAACGCTGCAATATCTGTCCCTTCCTGGTGTGCTAATACATTCGTTTTCATAATTGTGCCATCTATCACAGTATCTGGAATTTTATCCAAAAAGATATTTGCTTCTTTATATTTTTCCATTTGTATATATTTGGCCGCAAGCATAAAAATACTGGAAATCCTTACCTTTTCATTCGGACTTTCAGCAGTTCGTTCCAGCCATTCAACAATCACATTATTGCATTCCAACTTTTTCTCATCATCGACATCGGATAAAGTTAGCGCCGCATTTAGAACAGTAGCAATTGAATAAATCAACGAATCACAATGAGGATATTCCTTTATTTTATTTTTTCCCATCTCAAAAGCTTTTATAAAGCTATCCAATGAAACTTCCGAAAGCTCATTCACAAATTGTCCAATCTCTTTTTCTGTCAATTCTTCACGAAATGAAAATAGTTCATTCATATCAATTTTTAATAATCGAGCAATTGCCGGAAGTAATGATATGTCTGGATATGTGTTTCCTTTTTCCCATTTATTTACCGCAGGAGTAGAAACGTCCAAATAATCCGCCACCTGTTCTTGTGTTAATCCCGCAGTTTTCCGATAGTTTTTTATCTTCTCACCAATTTGCATTGTTCCTACCTCCTGTTTATATTCCCATTATAGTATTTCTAATATGTGTTTACAATTGAGCCTTCGTTTAATTATGGTTTCGATTTCTTAACTACCGGTTAAAATCCGCGAGAAAAATGCTCTATTTTATAGTTCTACAAATCAAAATATCCTTAAATTTAATTAATTCAAGAATAAGTGCATCAGTACTCCAATTAAGAAGCAAATCATCGCTGTAACACCCGCACTGATAATAACCTTTAATATATTTTGATAAGGACGTTTTCCCACTTCAACTGCCTTATGAAGTTCATCCAATTTTTTTCCCTCCGTAAATGCAACAATTTCCTTATAGGTTTGTATATCATTTTTCTTTTTTAGTTTTTCAACCTTTAACGCCCAGTACTGTGTAATAATAAATAAAATCCCAAACGGAATATACGCATACCTTCCGAGCCACATAAACAAAGGTACTGCCGATATAATCAACACGGCCAAATGAACTGTATAGATGGAACCATAATAATTAAACTTTTTAATTTCTTGCTCGCTAATAATTTCTTTCATTTTCTCTATATCTCCTTTAATTAATTGATCGAGAGATACATTAAACAATGAACTAAGAAGTAACAAGCTATGAATATCAGGATAACTCTTTTCGTTTTCCCAATTAGAAATTGTCTGTCTTGTTACATATACCTTTTCTGCCAGTTCCTCCTGTGATAGATGAAGCTCTGTTCGGTATTTTTTTATCTGTATACTCAGCTCCATATAATTTCCTCCCTTCGTAAGTAATTTGTTCTCTTAATCTGAGCCAAGAATAATCATTTTTTCATTATCTGTCTATCAAAGATATTTTACTTAACGGAAAACACAATGTCAAAAGAGTTTTACACTACAAAACTCATGCCTTTTCAGCAATTTTTATTTTCATATTTGTAAAGAGCAGCCTTTCGACTGCCCTTTCTACTCACATATATACCCTCTCTTTCAAGAACTGTTTCCGCAGCATTCCATATTTACCATAGGTCGGTTCTTCCTCATTCACTGCCAGATCCGGCAGGTAATAATCTCCATGCAGTGTATAGCTTAATCCATTACTTTCATCATAAATGTGCTTTTTCATTGTCTTATCTCTCCATTCCTCTGTTTTTTGTTTTATTTTTCTTACGCTGTTGATTCTCCATCTCACTTTTTCGGGCACCCCAGGCCAGTCTTTCGTGAATACTTCCTTGAGGCATTTGCTCCATTTGTCTTTTGCGTTGTGGAAGAACGGGAAAACCGACAGGAACAGCGTACACAGAAACGTAACCTGCACAGGGAAAATATCTCACAGAAAAAGCAGGAATTACAGAAAGCACAGGAAGCAAGGCAGACAGTTCATGCGAATGGATCAGCGACAGCCGGAGCTACCAGAAGCCATGAACGCCCTGTTGCCACACCTGTTCCAAAACCTGCACCGACCGATACAGTTACAAAGCCAGATATGAAGCGTCCTGCTACTTCTCCTGTGATAAAAAATGCAGAAGTCAAGGCTGGAAAAGAAACTGTCCGAACCAATATCAGACAGGAACAACAGGTCAAAGGTGTTACCAGAACAAACCAGCCGAATGTAGCGAAATCCAGAAGTAATCAAAAGAAAACAACCATACAGAAACAGGTCAACCAAAAACAGAATCGTAAGACTGTTACGAAGCAACCAGAGAAAGAACGGAAGAAATGAGATTAAAACGTATCCTTATCATAGGTACGATATTTCCAGTCCTTTTCTCCATCATCCTCTTTTTCGGGATATTGATTTCCGGCGAAGATGACGACAGTTCAAACAGCTATTCGCCTGTCTATTCTGGCATGAACCTGTCAGCCGATGTCCTCAAACATCAGCCGATGGTAGAAAAATATGCCAGAGAAAACGGTATCTCGGAGTATGTGAATGTCCTGCTTGCCATCATACAGGTGGAAAGTGGCGGTACGGCTACCGATGTCATGCAGTCTAGTGAAAGTCTGGGACTACCGCCAAACTCATTAAGTACAGAAGAATCCATTAAGCAGGGGTGTAAATATTTTGCGTCCCTGCTTTCTTCCTGTAAAGCCAAAGGCATGACGGACATTAACGTGGTCATTCAGTCTTATAACTATGGCGGTGGCTATGCAGACTATGTGGCGAAGAATGGGAAAAAGCACAGCTTCAACCTTGCGGAGAATTTCGCAAAGAATAAATCTGGCGGTACAAAAGTGACCTATACGAACCCGATAGCGGTCAGTAAAAATGGTGGCTGGCGTTATAACTACGGAAATATGTTCTATGTGGAGCTGGTCAATCAATATCTGAACATAAAACAGTTCAGCAATGAAACGGTACAGGCGGTTATGAATGAAGCGTTGAAGTATCAAGGCTGGAAATATGTCTATGGTGGCAGTAACCCGAACACCTCTTTTGACTGTTCTGGTCTTACCCAGTGGTGCTACGGAAAAGCCGGAATCAGCCTGCCACGAACCGCACAGGCACAGTATGACGCAACCCAGCATATCCCATTGTCACAGGCACAAGCTGGCGATTTGGTCTTTTTCCATTCCACCTACAATACCAGTGACTATGTTACCCATGTAGGAATCTATGTAGGGAACAATCAGATGTACCATGCCGGAAATCCAATCGGCTATACCGATTTGACCTCTGCCTACTGGCAACAGCACATCATTTGTGCCGGAAGAATCAAACAATAGAAAGGACTTGAAATATGTTTAAGAAGAAAGAAAAAACAGAGAAAGCACCTAAGAATAAGAAAGTGCGTACCATGAAAGTCGGGACACATAAAAAATCTGTCCTGCTGTTGTGGGCGGTGCTTCTGGCAAGCACCAGTTTTGGTGTGTATAAGAACTTTACCGCCATTGACACCCACACGGTACATGAAAAAGAAATCATTCAGTTAAGATTGAACGATACCAACGGTATTGAAAATTTCGTCAAGAACTTTGCGAAAGCCTACTACTCATGGGATACCAGCAAGGAAGCCATTGAAGCAAGAACAACGGAAATCAGTAAATACCTTACCAAAGAATTACAGGATTTGAACGCCGATACCATCAGAACGGACATACCAACCAGTGCGACCGTTACAAATGTGCCGGTCTGGAATGTAAAGCAGTCTGGAACGGACGATTTTACCGTTGCCTACGAAGTAGATCAGCAGGTAAAAGAGGGAGAACAGACACAGGCAGTCACAGAAAACTACACTGTGACCGTTCATGTGGATAAGGACGGTGCAATGGTCATTACCCAGAATCCTACACTTGCTCCGGCAGTGCAGAAATCAAAGTATGAACCGAAAGCACAGGAAGCCGATGTCAGTGTCAGCTCCGATACAGTCAAGGACGCTACCGCTTTCTTGGAAACATTCTTTAAGCTCTATCCGACAGCTACGGAAAAGGAACTTGCCTACTATGTCAAAGACGGTGTGATTGCTCCTGTATCCGGCGACTATGTATTTTCGGAACTGGTAAACCCTGTCTTTACCAAAGACGGCGACAACCTCAAAGTCAGCGTGTCCGTAAAGTATCTGGATAACAAGTCGAAAATGACGCAAATCTCACAGTATGAGCTTGTGCTTCATAAGGACGATAACTGGAAGATTGTAGAATAAATGTTACAGCAGAATAGTATGGTAATTGTTTATCCAATCTATACTATTCTGCTTACAATTAGATTGACAAAATAAGAATCCCTCTCATATAATTGATTGCAATGGTATTGAGGAAATACAACCTTAAATGTATAATGGGAAAGTAGCATTGCAGGAATGAGGTAGGCTAATGAATAAAATATTGATTATTGAAGATGATTTAGAAATAAATGCGTTATTGGCTGATTTTCTAAAAGAAAAAGGATATGCTGTGCATTGCCAATATGATGGACTTCATGTTCTGGATTTTTTGAATAAAGAAAAAATTGATTTGATTATACTTGATATTATGCTTCCTTATCGGAGTGGTGATATTATTTTATCTGATGTACGCAAGAAATTTACGATACCTGTTATTATTATTTCAGCGAAAGAAACTACACAAAATAAAATCGACTTGCTTCGTCTGGGAGCAGACGATTATATCACAAAACCTTTTGATATGGAAGAAGTGCTTGCCAGAATTGAAAGTAATCTGCGAAGAGTACAATTTCAAAATAGCCAGACAGAATGTTTGCAATATAACAATCTGACTTTAGACCTAGAGAAAAATACAGCATTTTTGAATGGAATAGAATTATCCTTAACCGCTAAAGAATTTGGCATTTTAGAATTGTTGATGAAATATCCAGATAAAGTATTTTCAAAATCGAATCTTTTTCAAAGTGTTTGGGATACAGAATATATTGCTGAGGATAATACACTTAATGTTCATATCAGTAATTTACGCAATAAATTAAAAGCGATATGCTCTGATACAGAATTTATTGATACTGTTTGGGGCATTGGCTACCGCCTACATAAAGCTAAGGATTAAACGTTCCTTAGCTTTATTATTTTTTAACTTTTCTCATTACGATTTAAGAAATTCTTTAAAATTGCCCGTTATACTGGTTTAAGTAAAGGAGGTTTGGGATATGAGTTCAATTATTTTAGAAGCAAAGTCTTTAACCAAAGAATATAAACAAACATTAGCATTAGACCACATAAATTTACAAATAAAAAAAGGAAAAATTTATGGATTTATTGGTCAAAACGGAGCAGGTAAGACTACTTTTTTAAGATTAGTCACAGGGCTTGCGTTTCCAACAAGTGGTACACTTTCTTTATGGGGAAATTCTGGAACAGAAGAATTGCAGAAACAGCGTAAACGAATTGGAAGTATGATTGAAACGCCTGCTCTATTCCCGTCAATGACTGCCTATCAAAATATGGAAGTACAGCGTATTCAACGAGGCATACCAGATAAATCAGTTATTAAAAGGACATTAGATATGGTTGGATTGCAAGATACAGGTAAAAAGAGTGTCCGCAATTTTTCATTAGGTATGCGTCAACGATTGGGGATAGCGATTGCACTTTTAAATACACCAGAACTATTGATTTTAGACGAGCCTATCAATGGTCTTGACCCTGCTGGAATTGTAGAAATCAGAAATTTATTAAAAATTTTGAATAAAGAATATGGTATGACCATTTTGGTTTCAAGCCATATCTTAGAAGAATTGTATCAAACAGCATCAGAATTTATTCTGATTGACCATGGAAAAATTATAGAAGAGATTTCCGATTATGAATTAAATGAACGGTGTAAACGACATATAGCAATTAAAACAACAGATGTTCAGAAAACGGTTCTGGTTTTGGAAGAGAATCTTCATACAGATAACTTTAAACTAATGCCAGATGGCATAATTCGTTTGTATGATTATTTGAATGATTTAGAGACAGTTGCGTCTGCTTTGGCAGAATCGCACATTCTTGTAACAGGACTTTCTGTATCTAGCGATACTTTGGAGGACTATTTTTTGAGCAAAATAGGAGGAACAAAAGATGTCAAATCTCCTAAAAACTGAGTTATATAAGTTGTTTCACAGTTGGTATTTTTGGGGAATTGGAATATTCAATCTCCTTTTAAGTAGCATATTGCTGTTAGATAGTAAAGAACGCTCTTCAAACTTAATTATGGCATCATTATACAATATTCCGTTACTCTATTTTTTGAGTATAGTGTTTATAGCATTGTTCATTGGAAGTGATTTTAGTGGAAGAACTTTAAATACTTATATTACTGCCGGACATAAAAGAAGTTCTATATTTAGAGTAAAGTTAATTGTATCTCAAATAGGTTGTATTATCATTCTGGTATTTCCATTATTTGTACATGGAATTATTAGTCAATTTTATATTGGAGAAAAACTTTTTTGGAATGATAGCACATATACTATGGTTTTACTAACTCTGTTTGCCATGATAACACTGTGTGCATTACCGATGTTTTTTGCTTTTATTTTTCGTGATATGGGGAAAACACTGACAGTTTCAATGGTTTTATTTTTTGTTATGATTTTTTTGCTGAACAGTGAATCTGCACAAATAATCAGCAGAATAATACCAATGGGACAACTTAGGTTAATTTCATTGCAAAAGGTCTATTCGACAAACTTTTGCTTGTTTGTAGATTTTTTATGGAATTTTATTTTATATTTCATTGCAGGTAGTGCTTTTTTACATACAGACTTGAAATAACCGGAGGTGTTTTTTATGGATAAATTATTAAAACTGGAAAAATATCAGTTGTTACATAATTTTATTTACTGGTGTGGTATGATTGGAATATTTATTTTAGGATTTTTTACAGCAGATACTTATGTTACAGAGGTCATGGGACCGACAGAAGAAATTGCTTCTTCTCTTGCTGATATTTTTAATGGAATGGTGTATGATTCTACGTTTCTTCTTATCATCATATCGGCTATACTTGCATTGATTTTAGGACAGGAATTTTCTAAGAGAACAATAAACTTAGAGGTCAGTGCTGGACATTCCAGAAAACAAATTTTTACAAGTAAAATAATATCGTATTTAATTGCTTTTAATCTTATGGCTCTTGTCTATCCAGTTTCAGGGTGCATAAGGGAATTTGGACGCTTTGGTGTTGCAGACGTGGGAATGTTTTTTTACAATATTATAAAAGCAATCATTTATTCTTGTCTGCTTAATAGTGCGATATTTCTAATTGCAATACTTATTTGTTGCTATTTACAGGATGCTGTAAAAGCAACCTCGGTTACAGCAATTATTATTTTTGGTCTTAGCTTATATCTTGGCTATGGAATGATGTTGAGATTACCAGTCGGTTTTTTACCTACTTATCAAATCAGAATCGTTGTCAGCATGAAAACCTTTTTTCAACCGATAGCTATTTTAGTAGGATGTATATGGTCTGGTATATTGGTATTGCTTTCGTGGATAAAATTTTGTAAATGTGATTTTAAATAGGTGGAGAAAATGTCTAACATAGAATGGATTTTAATTATCATAACAATATTTTTAGTAATGCTGCTATTTCGATATATTCAATTAAAAAAACAAATCCGTAATCTTGCGGATCAAGTTAATGAATTGAATTCTGGAAATTCACAGCAGATGTTAGACATTTCGTTGATTGATAAAGATTTAGAAAGACTGGCTGGTATATTGAATCAATATAATATCAGACAACGACAGGCTGTTGCAGGCGTATTACGCAATGAAGAGTATTTAAAAGAATCTGTTGCTAATATATCACATGATTTGCGTACACCTCTTACAGTCATTCTTGGTCATTTACAATTATTGCAAAAAGAAAATTGGGAATCCAGTCAAGCACAGCGTGTAAAAGTGATTTTTAGCAAAGCCGAAAAAATGAAAGAATTGGTAGAAACATTCTATGACCTTTCTATTTTGGAGGAACAGCAGACAGTTCCAGAAAAAGAAAAGTTTAATATATCTAATATGTTAATAAATTTAATTACGGAAAATGCCGTTGCATTAGAAAAGGAGAATATTTTACCCGAAATAAATCTCCCAGATTATTCAATATACGTATATTCTGATAAAAATATGGTAGAACGAATTTTACAAAATCTGTTGACAAATGCAATTAAGTATTCTGTTGGAACGATAAAAATAACACTTATGGAGAAAGAAAATAATAATATTATATTTACCATTGAAAATCCAATGAGTGACAGTTCAGAAATTGATTGCAATCGACTTTTTGACCGTTTTTATACAGGTGATAAATCAAGACATAATGGAAGTACAGGATTGGGACTTGCGGTAGTAAAAACACTTGTTGCCATTCTTGGCGGGAATATTGTTGCAAAAGTACATGCCAATAGCCTTATTATTACTCTTGAATTATAAAGTATTGAAGATATATTCGTATGATAATTCATTGAAGAGTGGACATCAAAATGTAAAGGGGCTGTCGCTTTAACGAATGAATTTTCGTGAAGCGG
>NZ_JAQEUJ010000035.1:220-22566 GCF_027695515.1 Coprococcus sp. LG101-27 | reverse complement strand
TTAGGGGCTGCTCGCCCCTAATGACCCGAGTTCCATGGAGAAGGCGTGGAGTCTCGCGTTGTGGAGTGTGCTGGTATGCCGCATAGCTATAATTACAGATAACAGCAAGGGGGACGGCACCGGAACCATCCCAAGGCAGAAAGGACGGAGCAAATGAAAATCGAGAAAAACGATATGGTCATGGTCTATGACGGGGGCGGCACTGTTCCCCACTGCAAGTATACCGGCAGGTTCGGTGACCTTACGGCATACTGGCAGAAGATTGTCTCGGATGCGGTTTATCTGTTCCGGCTGGGGGAAAGCGAGGAGTGCGACTGGCTGGTTCTCCTCGGTCAGCCTTGGTCACCGTATTCACCGGACGGCATTCGCTAAGGAGTTGAAGGGGCATCGGGAAAGAGATGCCCCTCTTTTTCGATGTACATAAGTAGGGAGCGTGTAAATGGATAGGTACGAGGTCATGGCAGGCAAGATGGCACCATTGACCGACGGGGCGCACCGCAAATGGGGATTCACCGGAAAGGTCGAGACGAGGAGCTATGAGCGGCTGGTCGATGCACTCATTGACTTTGTTGAGACCGGAGACGGCCTAAAAGCGCGGTTCCTCACAGGGTTTGCAGCGTGCTTGGCAGCGGATAGGAAATCTGTCGAGAATCGTGGGTTCGGGGTCGCGGTCAGGAAAGTCCGGTGCCATCGGGGCGAGGACGGCACGGTCAGGGTGTCTTCCGTAGAGACGATGCACGAACGTCGGTACACGGTCGATGATTGGCGATACGACACGGCGGATTGCGAGCAGACCGAGAACGGTCAGAAGAGTTGAAGGGATGTACGATGAGTTCCACGATTAAACTGTATGAGCATAACCAGAAGGCATATGACGCACTCCTAGATATGCTTGGGGAGCGCGACCGTGCCTGCGTCATCAAGCCGACCGGAACGGGAAAGTTCGTCATCATCGCAAAGATGGTGCAGGACAACCCGGACAAGCGGTTCTTACTGCTCGGCACCAACGATTACATGTTCAACGACCAGATGGCGAACCTTACCGAGATTGCGCCGGGGTTCACGCCCGAGAACCTGCAATTCATGACATACAGCGCGGCAATGATGGCAGCACGACGCGGTGAGGAGATTTCCGGTTACGACGTTGTGGTTGCAGACGAGTTTCACCACTGCGGTGCGGAGGAATGGGGAAAGGGTGTTACGCACATCCTCGATGCGAACGAGAGCGCCAAGGTGGTCGGCTTCTCCGCCACCCCTATCCGATACTCGGATGGCGGGAGGAACATGGCGGACGAGATGTTCGACGGGAACGTGGCCTATTCCATGGAGCTTGAGGAAGCGTGGCTGCGTGGAATCCTGCCGATTCCGAAATACGTCACCGCTTTCTATGAAGCACCGAAGGAGCTTGGAAGGCTGGCAAAGTCCATTGCTGGAATAAAAGACGAGATGGTGATGAAGCGGTTCCAGAAAAAGTATGAGAATCTTCGTCGTTCCCTTACAGAAGCAGGAGGTGTACGTGAAGCCATCGCGAAGCATCTTAAGAAACGGGATGCGAAGGTCATCGTGTTCTGCCCACGTGTCGCAAAGCTCCGAGAGTTCATGCTTCTGCGACGGGAATGGTTCGGGGCGGTAAACAGCGAGATACACGCTTATAAGACCGTGAGTGCAGACCCATACGGTTCCGAGGACTTTCAGGCGTTCAAGGATGATGAATCAGATGCTTTAAAGGTGCTCTACTGCGTGAACCAGCTCAATGAAGCCGTTCATGTCAAGGGTGTCGATGCCATCGTGATGGTCAGGCCGACGAAATCACCGACCGTGTTCTACCAGCAGCTCGGACGCGTATTATCTTCAGGAGGAAACCGAACCCCGCTCGTTTTTGACTTCTGCAATAACTTTGGTTCCATCGTTGCAGCGGAAAGGATTCCAAAGCGAATGGAGGAAACGTTCAAAAGGCTAACGGGAGAGAGCGAGCAACTGCCGTTCACGCCAAGCGATTTCCGAATCATAGACAGGACGCTTACCTATAGACAGCTCACAGATGAGATTCGGAAATCGCTGAAACAGCAGTCGATAGAGGACAAAATTACGTTTCTTGAGCAGATGGCGCAACTGAACGGAGGAAAACTATGAGCGAGCTTGAAGTGACACGTGTCATGAGCGACCTTCGGGGGCTTTATGAACGCGGCAAACTGTCGGACGAACAAATAGCCAGACTTGATGCCATCGGCTTTAATTGGGAAAGGAAAAAAAGAATAAAACCGACCTTAGATAGCCGACTTGCAGAACTTTGGGATGAGGAAAAGAATGGTGCGGTGGAACTTGTTAGGTTGAAGCAGCGTGATAGATATTGGTGGAAATGCCCCATATGTGGGTGCGAATGGTCGCGAGAGCTTGGCGCAGCACTTAAGTCGAATTTGTGCCCAGTGTGCAATGGGCGCGTGCTAGTCAAAGGCTACAATGATTTGGCAACCACACACCCTGAACTTGCTGCCGAATGGGACTATGACCGCAATGGAGAACTTAGGCCGAGCGATGTTCTGGCAGGGAGCACGCGGGCAGTCTGGTGGAAGTGTTCAAAGTGTCACGGGGTATGGCAATGTAAGGTCGTAAATCGAAAGCTCAATGCTGTACGTTGTCCCTATTGTAGAAAAAAAAGACTGCTTAAGGGATTCAACGACCTTGCTTCTCAGTACCCGGAGCTTGCAAAAGAATATCTTCCCGAACTCAACAGCGGGATTACAGCGGACGAGTTGCTTATAAGAAACAACACAAAGGTTAAGTGGCGTTGTTGCAAATGTGGTTATGAATGGATAACCACTATAGGGCACAGGGCGAAACGAGGAACAGGATGTCCGAGATGCAATGGCAAGAAAACGTCACAGAGGAAAATGAAAGCGGTCGTTTGCGTTGAAACGGGGAAAACCTACGAATCCATCACGAGCGCCGGGAGGGATGTTGAAAGAACAGACGGCGCTATATGTCGAGCTTTGCGCAATGAATCGCAAACATGCGCGGGATATCATTGGAAGTATCTGGACGAATGAATGAAGGCATCCGGGAGGGTGCCTTTCTTTTTGGACAGAATATGCAGGATATATGGAGTGTACGGTTCACCTGCTTGCTAGTATGCCGGTCTGCTATATTTATAGGCAGCAAGAAGGGCTGACGGAAAGGACACCGGCATGGGCTACATCGAGAAGACTTACGGACGAAATGAGAAGTTCCTCGCATTCAAGGTCTGCTTCTACGACACGCTCGTTCCGGCTCGCGAATACAAAAGCGGGTACGCGGCGGACAGGTTCGCAAGGAAATGTGCGGCGCAGGGGCTTTGGTGCTCTCTCCACGGGCTTGCAGTTGCAGATGGTAGTTGCGAGTGGGTCGAGATTTCTGCCTGCTAGGCGAGAAGGGATTACAGACATGGATAAGGAAATCCGATATTTCGTCAGCGGGTGGAGCTTCCGGCTCGGTTTTACATCCGTTCCGGGTTATGGCGGAGACCATGAGGATATCAGTGACGGGGATTCGTATGAGCTTGGCGAATACGAGAACTCCGAGGAAGCGCTCGCGGCGGCGGAAGCATTCATATCGACGCATGGGAACGAGGTCAATGACGAGGAACATGGCATCGGCTCCGTTACCTATTGGACTATAGAGGTCGAGCGCCGCACGGAGTACAAAGAGAACGAATGGCTTCCGTGCGATGAGTCCGGGAGGATTGATGACGGCTACGGAAATGAACCGGATGCGATTGTCGCATATTTCAGCTCGCTGGAAGGAAGTCGCGAGGAGCGGGCATTCGAGCTAGCGAAGAATGAGTATCTGGCATGGCTGGAACACAGGACAGACCGCTATACGACGGTCTACGGCTACATGAATTAGGTGATAGAAATGAACAGCATTTGCTTTGACACCGAGACCACCGGTCTTCATCCGAACGGTAGCGACCCGGATGAGATTCTGACCATCTCCATCATCGGAAGGGACGGCTCCGTCCTGTTGGATGAGAGGTTCCGACCGACCGTGAAGACCGAATGGCCGCACGCGAGCGCCATCAACGGCATCTACCCAGAGGACGTGGCAGACCTGCCGACTATCGAGACAGCCATCCCGCGACTGAGGGAAATCTTTGCAGGGGCAGATGAGGTTATCGGCTACAACGTCGGATTCGACCTCGGGTTCCTATCCGCCGTCGGGGTGCGCCCGAGGGAGGACGCACGCATTACGGACACCATGAACCTGTTCACGTGGTTCATGGGAAGGCGCTACAAGCTGGTGGATGCCGCCGACCATATCGGTTACGAGTGGACGGGCAGGGCACACGGTTCGCTTGCCGACGCGCTCGCGACGCTTGCCGTGCAGCGATGGCTCGAACAACGGCTCGTAGCAGAGTAGATACGTGCTTAGGGCGTGTGAAGTGTTGCTTTTCACACGCCCTTATCTTCGCCGCGCAAGTGTGTGCAATCTATGTGGTTGTCTTGCTCTCTGGGTTGCTGGTATTCTGGTCTGCTATATTTATAGATAGCAGGAGGGAACCCCGGTCAGGGGGTACCGCCGCAACATCCGAACCGGATAAGACAGAAGGGTATGAAAATGGCTATCAATCGAGTGACCATCATGGGCAACCTCACGCGCGATGCGGAGCTTCGCAAGAAGGGGGATGCCGCGAGTGTCCTCACCTTCGGACTCGCCATCAACGAGAAGAAGAAGGACAGCGAGACCGGCGAATATGTCGATGCGCCGGTGTTTGTCGATTGCGCCCTGTTCGGTGCGCGAGCCGAAGCACTTGCTCCCTATCTCACCAAGGGGAAGAAGGTTTCGGTGGACGGACGGCTCCGCTACCACTCTTGGATGAAGAACGAGGAGAAGCGCCATGCCCTTTCCGTTCTCGTGACCGATATCGAGTTTGCGGACTCGAAGGGTGCCGGGAAGGATACGGTTTCCGCCCAGGGGCAGTCTACGGAACCGGAAACGTATGATGCGGATATTCCGTTCTAGGGAGGACGGAATGCACTTTCGTGGCGATTCAGTGCGGGAAATCCCCTTCATGCTCTTCCTCGGCCTGCTATTCGCGGTGACCGTCGGATGGTGGGCGTTTCTCACACTTACGGTTTCGGTCGTTTTCGGAAACGTGGCTGCTGCGGTATTCTCCGTGTGCTCGTTGTTTTCCGTCACCGTCGGTTACGGGCTTGTGCGCGCATCCGATTCCCGTGAGTAGCGTTTTTCAAACAGGACAGAAAGGACTTCTAACATGTACACGATTCTGATGCTCAACCAGAAGGGCGGAGTCGGCAAGACCACCATCGCGGACGAGCTTTCCTTTGCGCTTGAGCGTCGCGGCAAGACCGTGGCGTTCGTCACTACCGACCCGCAGGGCGGTTCCGTCCATGAGGTCTGCGATGACCCGGATTTCGCGGAGGAGTGCGATTTTCAGGTTGTCGATACGGCGGGCGTGCTCGTGGGCGGTGTGAACGATTGGTGCCGCGCGGCGAATCTCATCCTCGTACCCATGCTTCCGAGCACGCGCGACATGGAGCCGACGCTGAGAACGCTCGATATCGTGCGTGAGTCCGGCACTGGCGCAAAAGCGTATGTCATCGTCAACAACTTTTATGCCTACGGCACACTCGACCGTCAGCTCGTGGAGTACCTTGAGGGCGAGGAGGTTCCCATCATCGCGAAGATTCCACGCGCCGTTGCCCTCTCACGTGCCGCAGCAGCCGGTGTGTCCGTGGCGGAGTACGACCCGAAGAGCCATGTGGTCGCCCCGATTGAGCTGCTTGCAGATTCGGTTCTGAACGAAGAGGAGAAGAACAATGGCTAACAAGACCACAGCGAACGCGTTCATGGCGAGCGCGCAGAAGTCCAAGCGCGAGATGGCGGATATCCAGAAGGAAGGTTCCGGCAAGCATGAGACGGACGAGGTGGAACTCAAGAAAATCAGTCTCCTCATCCCGGCTTGGCTCCACAAGCAAGCGCAGCTCCACCGCATCGAGACGGGGGAGAGCATGACCAAGCTCATCGTCCGACTGCTTGCCGAGGAGCTTGGTTAAGGGGATGGTGATGAAGGGATGGGCTTGATGGTAACGGAATCGGAAAAATCGAAGCACGACATACTGCGTGCGATGCGGAAACACATACGCGAGAATGGCATCACAGACTTCACCGATTTTCAGGACTGGTGCGATGAGAACAACGACCGCTGGTCTCAGGCACTCGATAGCGGACTTTCGTCGGTTATCGAGAAATACATCGACGGGCGTTTTTATTAGAGAGGAAGTGGAGCCGGTAGATGGATTCACTTCGGAAAAAGGGATTGGAACATGAACCTAATCACCATGGTTCCCGCCACCGCGAGGTTTATAGCGCAGATGCGGGGGATGCGAAGGCACATCGTCGAGAACAATGTCACCGAGTTTGCGGTATTTCAGAACTGGTGCGATGAGAACAACGAGAGGTGGGCAGAAGCTCTTGACAGCGGATGCGCCATTGCTATCGAGAAGTTTATCGCCGACTGGAACGGTCGGGCGGATGCGAACCGTTGGAAACATGCGGCGCAGCCTGACGATAACATCTGGGACAACGAGTTGAAGTAGGAAGCAACGATGACCGAGAAAGAGAACCATCTGCCGAACCTTAGCAGCGAGGAGCGTGCCCATGCGCTAGAGCTTGCCATGCAGGCTCGCAGGCGCTATGCAGCACTCAAAGCTCGCGTGAAGTCCGGCGAGCTTACGTTCACGGATGCGATGGACGAGGAGGATGCGAAACGCATTCTGGTCACATCGCTTCTGCAAAGTGTTCCGGGTATCGGTGCGAGCAAGGCGGTAGTCATCATGCGACTGTACCGGATACCGAAAGGCAGGCGTGTCGGCGGACTCGGCATCCGGCAACGTGAAGCGCTGGTTGCTCTGGAAAGAAATGGATGGAAGCTGTAGCGGTCTGCAATTCAAATTGAGGATGGCGAGCACGAATCAACAGCAACGTAGAAAACGGGCACCTTTTATGGTGTCCGTTCGCTTATCAAGACGCGATTGGAAGGTTAATATGATGATGACCGATTGAAAGGAATCTTTGTCAAGTCTTCAAAGAAATTGATTTCGTCTTCGCAGATGATGGGAACCCGAGGTGGCGGCACCTCGGGTTCTTGGTTTCCGGGCAAGCCGGAAACCCCGCAGAAAAGGCATGGGAAAGGGTGCGGCGGCACCCCCTTTTCCATGCCTTTTCTGCTCTCGCACTGATATAATATCAGTGCTCACCGGCCAAGGCCGCTCTTCGAGTTGCAAGATTTGGGAAGTGGGTACTCAAAGTCCACTAACATGGACTTTTCAACCCTCTTCCATCTTGCTCCCGAGCGGCTTTCGGAGCCTTGACGGGAGAGCGCTTTCGCTTGAGAAAACCGGTAATTTAGGATTCCCGGTTTTCTGTAGTCAGCAGAGCGACTATCCGATTTCGTGTCACTTACAAATGGCGGCGGCGCAATTTGCCATAAGTGTTTTACGAATAATGGAAAGGAGAGAATTGCGAGATGCGTAATCGTGAGGTTCAAATAAAGTTTTACGCAACCGAGAAAGAGAGAGAGTCCATTCGCAGAAACGCGAAAAGAGCAGGAATGAAAATGGGCGAGTATGCCCGAGCGGTTTTGACTTCCGACGATGTTTCAATCAAGGTCATCGACACCGAGCCTTTGAAAAAGGCAGCGCACGAACTCGCGAAGCAGGGAACGAACCTGAACCAGTTCATGAAGTTCCTGAACACCTACGGCGTGAAGGTGTTCGACCCGGGGGAAGCGAAACGAGTTTTGGAGAAAGAGGTCTCGTCGTTCTCTGAAATCATGGAAGCGCTCGCTGCGCTCCGAAGAGAAGCAAACCGGAACAACATCCATCTGCAAATCGAGGATTTTAACAACCTCGATAACGAATGACAGGAGATATGGGAATGACTTACCACGCAATGTTTTCGCTTTACATCATGACGGGATTATTAGCGCTTGTTATTAGCGTAAGTCTATTCTGCAAATCCGTAGCAGAAGCGAAAGAATGGAAAAGGAAGTTTGGAGAAAGAAACTGGGATTACCTTTATCGAGTTCTCATTGCGTTGGTCGCAATCGCTACATCCGGTTACGCCATTTTCATTCTCTTTGAAATGCGATAACGGGTTTTGATTCTCTGATTTGCGAGGGTACGAAAATGACGGAATGCAATCGTAAAAATCGGCTTTTGGGAAAGAGCATCCGAAAGATACGGATGCGCCGGAACATGACGCAACGAGAACTGGCGAATGCCGCAGGTCTAGGGGAATCGGCTTTTAGAAGCTATGAACTCGGTGAGCGTAGTCCGAAGCAGAATACGCTCGAACGGATAGCGAAAGCACTCGATGTAGCACCCGCATGTTTCGACACTTACGGCATTGAGCACTATGACGAACTCATGCACGCACTTTTCCTTTCAGAGGAAGCGTTCAGCATTAAGCCATGCGCGGATGGAAGCATCCGGTTTACCGACGAAACAATCCAGTCGTGCGTTTGCACATGGTGGTCTTGGAAGGAGTTTTTGAAGGAAGGAAAAATCACAAGAGAGGAATACGAGAACCAAAAAGACAGTTTCCTTAGATAGGCGGGCGAACAGGATGGGAAGAAAGAGAGCGATAATCTGCTTTGAGACGGAAGAACGGTTTGAAAGTGTCACGGATGCTGCGAATGCTATTGGTGCCGCATGGCCGTTAGTTAGCAATGCGCTGAAACGCCACGGGGCATGTCGAGGATTTCACTTCTATTACGCTGACGAAGTGAAACCGGACGATTCGGTTTTCGATAGAAAGGTTTATAAGAACTCAAGACCAATCATCTGCCTTGAGACGAACGAACGTTTTGAAAGTCAAGCAAAGGCAGCAAAAGCGGTTGGCGTACCGCGAGCTGCTATTTATGCGGCATTGAAAAAGCATATAGCAACCAAAGGCTTACACTTTTACTTTGCCGATGAACCGAAGCCGGATGAGGAGTTCTTTCGGAATAGAAACTGGACAAGAGTTCGTTGCAAGGAGACCGGTGTCGTTTACGAGTCGATAGCTCAGGCGGCACGGGAAACGGGAGTTTCGGAAAGAGATATTCAAGCGGCAGCAAAAAGGCATGGAACGGCAAAAGGTCTTCATTTTTACTATGCCGACGAACCAGAGCCGGATGATTTACTTCCCAGTAAAAAAGGAATAAGGGTTCGCTGCGTGGAAACCGGTGTCGTTTACAAAACGATTACCCAAGCGGCAAAAGAAACCGGAGCGTCGCAGGCAGGTATCCGCGGTGCCGCGTCCGGTATGGCAGGTGGCTATCACTGGGAGTACGTCGATGACTGATTCTGGATGGCTCCATTACCGCGACCTGAAATCACGGTGCCCAACCTGCAAACGTCCGGCGCATATCGCGAAGAGAGATGGAACTTTCTATTTCGTCGATGACGAATACAACCCGTTTGTCATGCACGCTCCGGTGAAAACGACGGAAGCGGTATTCCGATTTTTCACGAACGGTTACCGTCGCGAACATGGGACGGAGCCGAAGGTCACAGGAAATCGGAAACTGTCGGAAAGCGATATTCTTTCCGGCATGGGTGCAGTGTCCGTGAAAATAGATTCATGAAAGCAGGAGGAGCGATGGCAATGGCCGATTGTGAAGGCGAGAAGACGATTCACTATGAGGAGGACGGTTGGAGCGTAACGCTCACGAGATACGTGAGCATGGAACTCGGTGAGACCGTTGCATCTTGGGTTGAGTTTCCAAACGGGTGGTATCTTCATTCGGACGATGCCGATGCCGAGTTCACGCAAGATGGGGCGAAGACGTATCTGCAACGCTTGAAATCCGTCTGGATGGAATCGCCGTTTTGGGATAGCGTGAAAGCAATGGAGGAAAAACCGCAATGACAAGACCTGTCATCTGCGTTGAGACCGGGGGTGCTACTGGGATATCGAAGATGCGACGCGGGCATACCGATGTAAGTCCGGGTATATCTGAAACGGTATGGCACATGAGTATCCGGTGCGCGGGTTTCATTCCAAAAGGGAATGAGGGGAGGAATTGCATTGACCATCATCAAGCAGACCGGTGTGCAGAGTTCCGGTCACATGAAGAACCTGCGCGGTTATATCAACGATGACCGAAAGGTGATTCTACGCGACAGTCTGAACATGGACGGTTGCACGAACCCGAAGCGCTGGGCGCATCACATGTGGATGACCAGAGAAGCCTACGGGCACAACAAAGCGGCAAGGAGAGTCCGGGACAAGAAGACTGGGGAGCTTAAGGAAGCGAAGAACACGATTCTGTTTCACCAGATTCTCGGGTTCAATCCCGACGAGTGCGATTTAAACGGTGGGTGGCTCTCACCGGAAGAGTGCATGAGGTATGCCAAGGAGTACGTGGGAAAGCATTACCCGAACCAGCAGATAGTGATGGCGCTTCACAACGAATACTGCAAGGCGGACAAGACCCATCGCTATGCCGTCCATATCGTCATCAACCGCACCGACCTGTCAACAGGCAAGCGGCTCGATGAGGGGCGCGGGAAAAGCGCCAAGGTGAAACGTGCCAGCCGCATCCGCGACCTCGACCACGAGTGGGGGTTGAAACAGGTCGTGGAGGGCGAGCGCAATTCCTCCGTCCACAAGAAGCAGCCATCCCGTATCGAGAAGGAACTTGCGGCACGCGGCATCGACTCCTATAAGACGAACTTGCGAGAGCTGTGCCGTATCGCCGCCGGGGAAGCGGAGAACATCTATGATTACCGCGAGCTTTTGGAATCATGGGGCGTTGACACGGAGTTCAAGAAGGGGCGCATGTACGTTACCGACACGGACAACAATCGCTATGCCTTCTCCGTGGCGAAGCTCGATGCAGACCTCGGAACGAAGGGGTTGGAAGCTGCGTTTAAGGCGAATGTGGCGAAATCCATCCATGCGGAAGGAAGCGCAGCCGTTGCGGAGAAGAGGGATATCGAGCGGCAAAAGGCGATGGGAACGGAAACGAAGGAGAAGTACCTTGCGCAAATCCGAAGCGTCTACCGGAAGTACCGCAAGGAGATACGCGGCATGGAGGGTATGGAAATCGCGGATATCCCCAAGCTGAAACTCCCGCGCCCCGATTCGGATATCGCGGACGATTCGGAGGTCAAGCGTCTGATTCTCGCCTGTTGGCGCGGAGCCGATGAACTCAGGGCGGAAGTATCCTCGACGGTCATGCCGAAAGGGAAGAAGAACGGCGGAAACGCCGGGAGCGGCGGTTCCCAGCGGGCGCAACAGGTACCTGCGCAGGAACGCCCGGAACCGAACAAGGAGAACGGCGAGCGTTAAGAAGAAGCGGCGCGGGCGTGATGTTTTGCCTGCGCCGCTATACGGGTTGCGAGAATCGGCATAAAAGCGCCCGCCGTTCCCTTAATGTCGCACATCAGGGAGCAGCGGGCTAAAGCAAGAAAGTTTCTCCACGAAGGAAGAAAACGCGTTCAGTTTACCTCACTATGCGTTCGCGTCAAGCTGACGCTTGAGATTTGACACCTTCAACCACTGGAGAAGGAAGGCAATGGGCGCGAATGCAGCCGGGATGGAAAGAAGAAGTGTCGCTATGAGGAGCAGTCCGAGAGCGTTACCCCACACGAACAGCTTTGAGCGCTTGATTGCACGCCATGCAGCGATGTAGCCAGCCGGTACCGTGCCGACGTAAAACCCGGTAAAGGCTGTTGCAGCCAGCAGGACGGGAACGAGTGCAATGATTCCAATTGCACCTGTCTGAGTTATCAGGGCAGGGGAATTAACGAGAAGCAAAAGGAAAACAACTATCGCCGTTATCGTCCCGACGATATAGAGGAACTTCTTCATCAAATCGAAGACTCGTTTTTCCTCATCATATTCGGCGCGAATTGCCATGGTGTTGTCTTGGTATATCGGGTGTTGATAAGTTCGCATTGTATGACCTTCTTTCTAATGTTCTGTATGCAAGTTCTTAGACGGTTGCTCGCTGTTGCTATCACATAGTAGCTTGGCGGAAGCATCTTTCATGTCCGCGACTTCGGAATCGAGGAAATCGGGAGTATTTGGTTCTTTGGTCTTTGCCGCTGCCGGGGTTAGGCGATGAAAACTCGGTTGATTCTCGATGAAGTCGATTGCCGAATCCATTTGCATCATGACACCCTTGACGATGCTTTCGATACGGGCGGGCGGCATGTTCGGGTTTTGCGAGAGAATTGCACGGGCTTCATCGGCGAATCCGTCAAGCCTGTCAGGCTCGAACCACTCGAAGCCGGACAGAAGTTGCAGTTGCCTGTCCGGACTGAGTCCTCGTCCAAAAGGTTTTGCAATATATGCATAGTCGCCGGGTAAGTCCAATGATTCAGAATCACACCAAAGGCAATTACCAGTGTCGAATATCGGAGCAAACCGGGTGTATGCAAGCGTCTCCACATTACGGATGACACCGAAGTTTTGATAATGACGGTCGAAGTTGCCGACGATGTAATCGCAGGTCAGCATTTTCGACAGATAGGTTTCCACATCCTCAAGTCCAAGGCTTTCAAAGCACGAGACGAGGAATCGGTAATCGTTCTGCGAGTTGGGTTTCTTGTGGTTCTGGATGATATGCAAGGCTGGAATCAGCTCCTCATCTTCGCCCAGCATATTCGGACACGCGCAGTAGGTGCGCTTTCCTTCTTGATGAAGGGAATAGGGAACATAATCCGAGTCCGTCAGAAGACGCTTGTGCAGATGCGTGGCGATGACCTCGTTGTAGACCTCTTGGTTCACGAATCCGGTTCCGCTCTTCACGAGCATACGCACGCCGTTTAAGATAGTCCACTTCTTGTTCAGGTCTCCGCCGACCGTGGAGTTCGGTGACATGAGGTTCGGATTGTCACTCGAAGAGTCCTGCCCCAGAGTCAGAAGCCCGAGGTCTTCCGTGAAGTCGTTGTCGAAGAAGTTGATATCATCCCAGTTCTGCGGATTCTCCGGGTCGTTAATCCAGTAGCGGTCGGAGAGGGAAAGCCCGAAGTTTTTTTCCGCCAGAGCGAGCGTGCTATCGACATGCAGCTCGGCAATGAGCCGCTGTATCTGGGCACGGGACGCTGGAATTGCCCGTCTGAGCCACCAGACGTCGAGTGCAGCCCTTGTCGGGTTTCCTTTCATATCGAGAATCGCGGGAGGAGCGAAGTCAAGCTCGCGCCGCTTTAGTATCTTCACGACATGGTGCGTGTCGAGGTTGTAAAGGAAATCGAGAACCGGTCGGTTCTTGTTCATCAGCGTATAGCGCTTATCGTCCATTGATGCGTCACATCCTTCCTTATATCCATATATGGATAGTGAGTCTATTTTACTATATTGCTGGGTTGCTTTCAAGCTGGTTTGTTGTCTTATTTGTGCGGGATATATGGAGTATCGTCTTGAAGATTTATCTGGTTTGGTGGTATGATATATTACTAGTAATCAAGCTAGACGGAAGAAGGGAGATACCATGGCGGGTAAGCCACAGGCGGAAAAAGCCGTTGAGCGTTTCCCGGAACTCGGGTGTTTCGCGGTTGCGGTGCGCCGCATTGTGTACGAGAAGGGGATGACGCTCGACAACGCCATCAAGAAAAGCGGAATCAGCAAATCCGCTTGGTTCGCCGGGATGGCCGGAAGCGGGGGAAAGCCGACGCGTCTGCCGAGCCTTGCGTCCTTTTTTGCTATCGCGGACGGTCTCGGAATCACACCCGAGGAGCTAATTGCCGCGATGCGGAAGGAAGCCGAAGTGCGTGAGAAGAGCAATGGAGAGAGGGCTGAGAACGATGAGTAGGATTTTCATCACCATAGGGAGCGCTTACTCGAAAGCCGCAAATGTAAACCCCGTGGACGGCATCTGGTGTTCCGACTGCGGATGGGCTGGGCGCGTCGAGGAGGATATGACGGATTCTGAGGAGAGCGAAGAGCCGCTGTTCGAGGAGTTTTCCGAATATGTCCCGAAGTTTTGCCCGAACTGCGGGGTGAACCTGCGTAAACCCTAGAGGTGTCCAGACAAAGGGACACCTGATGCGATAGGCTGTCCCTATCCGATAGAAAAGACCGGCAAGGTCGAGGAGAGAGATGGAAAAGGAACGTTTTCTTGTCGAGGTGACGGTGAAGGGCGAGAAGGGTTGGAAGGCGATACACATGTGCGGGAGCATGGCGGATGCCGTGCCGGTCGCGGATGCGGTACACAACCTCTCCTATCTGCTCGACACGCCCATCGCTATCCGCGTGCGCGAGAAGAGGGGCAAGGGTTTGGAGGGCTGACGGATGGAAAGGAGCGAAGATTACATGGCAAAGCATTTTAGCGAGGTGAAGAGGGAACTTGAGCAGCCGGACGGGCATATGGCCGGTATCGGCCAGCAGCTTAAGCTCTCCGAGGAAGCGAGGGATGCCAGAAACGCCGGACGAAGGCTTGAGGACGAGAACGACGAGACCGACCTCATCGGAACCGTGAAGAAGCTGGAAGACCTTATCGCCGAGCAGCGCCGGAGCAACGAACGCATCGCAAGGGAGATGCGCGGCATGGTTTCGGAGATGAAGGATGTGCTCGAAAAGGTCGAGGAGCTGAGAAACGGCGCGGCGGACGCGCAGCATCAGGCGAATCAGATGGCGCTCATGGGAGTTGCGAATGCCCAGCAGAAAGCTGGGGAGATGACCATAAAGAACGTCGAAGAGGTGACTGCAAGGAGCAGAAAGGTCATCGACTCGATGGTAGAGGAATCCAAGAGACGCATTGAGCGGCTTTCGATGGTGACGCTTCCAGACAGACTGTTCTACTACTGCAAGTGGATGGCGGTCATCCTCGTTCTCATCATCCTCGTGCATGTCCTATGGGGTATGCTGGTGTAGAGAACTACCGGTAATATAGATAGCAGGAAATCTTCTTATAAGACAGAAAGGACTGACAGAAATG
This sequence comes from Coprococcus sp. LG101-27, assembly GCF_027695515.1. Taxonomy (NCBI): domain Bacteria; kingdom Bacillati; phylum Bacillota; class Clostridia; order Lachnospirales; family Lachnospiraceae; genus Coprococcus; species Coprococcus sp. LG101-27. Next base: position 7,637 of record NZ_JAQEUJ010000035.1, on the reverse strand, counting down.
AAGAAAGACAGCAATATGTTTAACGACAACAACATCGAGACTGAGGGTGTCCCGGCGGACAAGACCGCCGAAATCCCGAAGGTCGTGGATTCAACGGAGGAGGAGAACGCTAAGAAGCCGCTCATGCTCTTCGGGCGCGAGTTCTCCCGCAAACAGGTCTGCGCGGCTGGTGCAGGAATCCTCTGTGCGGCGCTTCTCATCGGCGGCGGATATGCCATCACACATGCGGATTGGACGGGCAAAGCGAACGTCCCTGCGGTGTCCCAGTCAAAGGACGATGAGGAGCAGGACATGGCGCTCATCCTTGAGGTGAAGGCCGACGGCTGGGATGCGGACACCTCCACGCCCGTCATCGCCCATATCGAGGATGCGGACGGGAAAGTAGACTTCTACACTGCTATCGCCGCGAACAAGCAGGTGACCGTGAAGGTCGGTGAGTCCGGTACCTATACCGTCACATTCATCTCACCGGTGAACGCCGACGGCTCCATCTATAAGGTGCCATCGAAGAAGGTTACCGCCGGAAAAGCCGACAAGACAGTTGCCACAGGCGTGACTTTCGATAAGGTGGATGCGGACAAGGTAACGAAAGATGACCTGACCGCCATTGCCAAGGACGTTGCGGAAGCCGTGAAGAAGGGCGATTCCACCCTGACCGGAGACAAGGGCGCTGAGGTCGTGAAGAAGTTCGAGGACAACATCAAGAAGAACCCGAACGCCGATGCCGATGCCGTCGAGAAGGAGAGCGAAAAGGCGCAGGAGACGGCCAAGGAAGAGAAGTCCGACGCGAAGACCCCGGAAACTTCCGACAGCAAGAAGAGCGATTCAGGCTCATCCAACGGCTCCAAGAAGGATAATGGGAAGACCACAGGCAGCTCCGATAATTCTGGAAACAAGAGCAATTCATCTTCCAAGAAAGACGAAGGAAAATCCGATAGCAAGCCGAGTGGCGGCAACAGCAGCAACTCCGGCTCAAACACCAATTCAGGCAGTTCATCGAAAAAGGATGACACCCCGGCGCATGTTCATAAGTATGATATCTACCATCCTGCGGTGACTCATACGGAGAAGGTGTACCATCCCGCAGTGACCCATACGGAGAAAGTGTACCATCCCGCAGTGACCCATACGGAAGAGCGCTCAATTTGCAACGGCTGCGGAGCAGATATCACGGGCAATGAACAAGCTCATGCGTATAATGCACTTATGGCAGGCAATAAAGCATGTGGCGCATATCATACGGTATACAATACCGTAACAGATTCTGCGGCATGGGAGGAAACGGTTACGATTACAGATTCTGCGGCATGGGAGGAAACGGTTACGATTACAGATTCTGCGGCATACTACACTTGTTCCTGCGGTGCTCGGAAATAGGGGATTTCATGTTTACGGATATACCTCACGATTACTGCAATGAAGAGACCGGGCTACCAGTAAAGAATCACCTTCCGCCTGAGCTTGGCGCACGATTCAAGACGCGTAAGCAATGGCGCGAGTGGGGATATGAACCAAAACCCGGAGAGCAGGGTCATCGGATGCATCCGAGTTCGCTTGCCTATCGCAGCTATGTCTATTTCCATGAGAGCGAAGTATGCTCTTATGCTGGAACGGAACCGGCGGATGATGTAAGGTATCAGACTCATGTGAGCAAAAAGACCGTCGCGCTTGAAGAATGTACCGGCCATGGAGGTCTAGCGGCTATCGGCTGGAAAGAGCCTAGACCGTATCGTGCAGGATGACAAGACTAACAGTTAGAGAGTCCATATAGATGAAAAGCCCCGACCAATGGCCGGGGCTTTTTTCTAATGCTCGTTATTCAGGTTTTTCGGTGGTTCCAACCCGTTCTGTTTCGATAGTTCTGTGGTTGCACCTTTCATATCACCGATTTCGGAACCGAAGAAATCCGGCTCCTCACGCTCAAACGAATGGGCGGGAACCGGAACGATGATACCACTGGAACCCTTGATATAGGAGAGAGCATCGTGGCGCTCGCCGACCTCGGTGAGCGACGCGGCGAGAAGGGAATCCTTGAACCAAGGGTATCGCTGTTGCAATTTCTCCATGACGGCCATCGCCTTGTCAATCGGCATCATCGCTAGAGACTCGTATCCGGAATACTGGGTATGGATGAATCCGTTGCGTTCCATGAAGATTCGGATAAGCGTCCAAGCGCCGCGCCAAGCGTTCGGCCTAATGGAGCTGTAATTTTCGCTGAGCGCAGCCGTTCCCAAATCAAAGTGAAGCTCCTTACGGGTGTCGGGGCGAGAGGAAGGGGATAACTGCATTCCGCTTTCAAGAAACTCCTTCACATCGTAGCTTTCACCGATTTCCGTGAAGGTGGCCGCTTTCAAGCATTTTTGGAACCAAGGAAACTCATTCATCATCTCATCTATGGTGCCATAAGCACGTTGATAGGACATGACGATATTTTCAGCCGATTCATATCCAGAATATTGTGGCTTTTCAAAGCAATGGGATTCCAGAAAGTCTTGAATGTCTGACCATGGGTTCTTTTTACCAGTATAGAATCGTTCAACAGACTCGTTGTCTAGGTCGAAGTGAAATGCTTTCCTATCAAGTTCCATTTGGAATCCTAAGTGTAAATGCGGTTAGTCGTAAATACGTTCCGGACTGATATCCCGGATTACCTGTAGGTAGTCTTCACCCTCCGGTTCATTCATATCCTCATAGGTGCGCCATGACTTAATGTTCTGCATCACCCAAGGCTGTTTGGATAGAGTCGCGCAAACAGGGCACTGCGCCCCGAACTGCACCTTGCGGTTCTTTGCCTGCCAAGTACCAAGACCGATGCGCACGTTGCCCATCTGCTCCGCATACTTTCCCACGCAATCGTAGAGGTCATCTACGTTGTAACCATTCCTTTTTGCCTTCTCATCATCGAACTCGATGGTGAAGCGCCAAGGTCTCTTTTCCATTTCTGCCATACCTATCGTCCTTTCTGCCAGATGGCTGTTATCATATGTTACCATTATACTATAATGCCGGTATTACGGCAATATAGGAATTGAACACACGTTCTTTTTTGGCAAACGCATGTTACAGAACGGTGGAGAGAACATTTTCTGGCATCTCGCTTTCCGGCTGGTGTTCGGATGTGCTTGCCATGTCATGACTCTCCCCGGCGAGCGATACCTCCTCTTCCAGTTCCGGTGCGTCAATCTCGATGTTCTTTCCAAGCTCCTCCTCGTAGCGCTCCATGATGAAGGTGTCTGCATGGTCTGCCTTCGATGCGGCTTTGAAGAGGTAGGATGGGTCGTTTTCCAAGGCGTTCATCCAAGATTGCAGATAGGAGACGTGGTTCTCGTAGAACTCGCCCTCCAAATCGGTGCTCTGGATACCGAGGTCTGCGGAAAGGAACAGGCTTCCAAGCTCCGCGACCAGCTCTTCCTCAGCATAGGAGGGGCTTCCGAACCGGGTGTCGAGTTCACGGGCGAGGGCGGATGGGTGTCCGGTGGAGTGGGTCATCTCATGCAGCAGGACGCGGGTGAACGCTTCATCTGAGCGAAAGGTCTCTCGCGGGGCGATGAGGATGCGGTCGGTAGCCGGAGAGTAGGCGGCACTTCCGAGGTAGCCGCTGCTCTCGATGACGGGGCATCTGGAAGACTCCTCAAGGTTCTGTGCGATGGTTGCCGTTCGGTCGTTCAGATGGACGGGAGCGTTCTCCGGCGGGATGCCCTCGATATCCTCCGCATTGAAGACGTTCCAGTAGCCCACGAGCTTCGGGTAGCGTCCGGCAAGCTCCTTCTCGCCGGTATCCTCGTTTTCCTTGTAGAAGGCGAACTGCTTCCATTTCTCGATGAGCGCGGACTTGGCACCTTTTTTCACATGCCAACCGGCATCCTTTATCTGGTTGAAGGTAGCCCACCGGTTGTCCGTGTAGCCGCGCATGAACCCGATGAAGCCAAGATGCACGCGGTTTCCGCCCTGATACACGGTGCCGGAGACGGGGTTGTGCGGTGTTAGGGAGGGCAGGTACGGTTCTGCCCAACGAAGCCCGTCGCGCTTCATGTCCTCGATGATTTTCTCAACGACCGCCTGACGCTGGTTATCAATAATCTCCGTAGGAGTCTGCTTCTGCTTAGATTTCATCATGGTCTCCTTTCCGGGAAAGCTCATTAAAATTATACGATAGCTGCCGCTTTTCCGACATGCTCTAAGAAAACGACCCCACAGAATCGAATCTGCGGGGTCTTGGCGGTAGGTTTGTAGCGTGAGTGCGAACAGATTGAAACCTGTCCTTATTCGGCACCAGAGCCAGTCTGACGGGATTCGGTCGAAACAGTTTCCGTTTGCGCCTGTTTTTGGTCGATACTGGTGGTCACGACCGTCCGCTCATTCTGCTTCCAGAAGTTATAGGAGCAGGAGACGAGGGAGATGACCTGATTCGCTTCGGAATTGGTATCGAGTACCATGGCGGCAGATTCTCGCGAAGAATCGTACCAGTTCCGAAAATCCGAATCACCGGCAAAGACCGTCCGTTTGGTCGGCTCCCATCCCTTCACGATATTTGCGAAGCGCACGGTGTAGCGCATCTTGGTGTTTGGGGTTTGGATGAGTACCGTCTGATGCTCAGAAGCGAAGGATTTATCGCTATACCGTTGGACGTTGCCGAAACAGGTGACCGCGTTCCCGAGGGTCAGGCTGTGTCCGAGGATGACGGCATTCGGACTTTGAAAGCCCTCCTTCTCGCATTCTGCGTCGAGATAGAGCGCACCCAAGGGATTGTAGTTCCGGTAGATATCGTGATGCAGGTAGTAATCCGGGTCGGATGCGTGAGCTTGCAGGATGGGATGGTTGATATCCGTCCCCGGCACGGTTATCCATCCGATAACATCCCCGTTCACGCTCTTCCAGTAATCCCAATCAACAGTAGGGAACTCGGATTCCCGACCACCTGCGCTTTCCGTGGCGGTTTCCTGCGGCGTGCCGTTTGGTGACGGTGAGGGACTTGCATCCCGATAGAAATGAAGCAGCACGCCGAAAAGGATGGCAGCGACGGCCAAGAAGACCGCCGCTGCCGCAAAAGCCGCACGGGATTTCCGGTTATGATTTCCCAATCTGGACATCTGAATTACTTGGCGGCATCCGATGTGGCCTGCGGGGCATCCTTCGTCGCTCCGCAGGTGGTGCAGACCAGCTTGTCGATGACCGTCTCATCGTAAGCCGGGGTGTCGGTGACCTGTTTATCATAGCCCTCGCTCACCATGACCTCATCGGTGATGGGGACGTTGGTGGAGTAGCCGGAGTGACCGGTCTGCTTGATGTGGTCATCGGCCTTGCCGTCGATGACCTGCTTGCACTCATTGCAAACGGTATGGTAGGTGGTCAGGTTCTGGTAGACGGGTGCCACGTGCTCCGTGTGCGTCACAGCGTCATGGTGGACGGTCTTGTAGGTGATAGACCAGTCGTGGGTGTGAGATTTCTCTTTGCTCTTAGAGCCGTCCTTCGCAGACGCGTCGGAACCGCTTTCCTTGGAATCATTCGCCTGCACGGATTCGGCCTTGGAATCTGCATCGGTTTGGTGGCCGATGCCATAATAGGCACCGCCGCCGATGAGCGCGACGAGAGCAAGGCCGCAGATGGCGGCAATGACCTTCCGGTTATGCGGCTTCTTCTCGCTTTCCGGGTTCGCGTGCATGTTGTTCCCATCCGCAGGTGATTCGGTGGAATCTCCGTCGTTCATCTCGATATCGTTCTCTTTATCGTCCTTCATGGGTGTATCCCCCTTTCAAATTAAAAGGAAGGCAGGGTGCCGAAGAGCTGGCACCCTGCCGGTTTCAGGCGTTACGGGCACTAGGCTTCGGTGTTATCCTCTGCGCTCTCGTCCGCATCGCCCTTGGTGGTCTTGCGGCTCTTGATGCCGTAAGCGGTCGCGCAGCCTGCGGCAATCAGGAGGATGCCGATGGCGATGGCGATGTTCGTCATGTCAACGCCGGTCTTTCCGTAGGTGGAGCCTGCCGGGGTCGAGGTGACGGTCACGGACTGTCCCTCGTCGTTGATATCCTTATGCTCCGCCACGGTAACGTCCGTGGTCTTGCCGTCGATATCGCTCTGTTTGGTCAGCTCCTCGAAGACAACCAGTGTATGACCGTCGAGGGAGGTTGCATCGAACTCGCCGAGGTTGATGGAGACCGTGCCGCTCTCACTGTTCGGCGTGAACTTGAGTTCGGCGGTCACGCCCTTGTCGGCAACCTTCAAAGGTTCGCCGGTCTTCTTATCCATGAGCGTGGCATGGAGCGTGTACTCCTTGCCGGGAATAAGACCCTCGTACTTCACCTCGTCAGTGATGACGGCATCCTTGCCAGCCATCAGTTCATGGTCACCGTCGGACTTGTCAGTCGCAGTGGTACCGATGGTACTCGGGGCGAGTTTTACCGTCTGTCCCTCGTTGTCCTTATCGCATTCGCTCGCGACGATGGAAACGGGAGTCTCATCGGAAGCGTTCTCGATGCTGCCCTTGAACATGACCTCAAAGACCACGAGGTTCTTGGTCTCGCCGGACAGGCGGTCGATAACGTCGTTGGAGTTGAAGGTGTAGTCCATGTCGATGGAACCGGACTCCTTCTCAGGGGTGAACTCCGCCGTCTTGTAGACAAGGCAGGAGAGGAGGTCTTTGTTCTCCTCGGCATATGCCTTGACCTTGGCGAGGTCAATGGAAGCGGTCGGGAGCTTCTTTGCGTTCGACCAGTCGATACCGTTATCAGTGACCTCGACCTCATCGGCCTTGTAGGTCTCCTCGATATTACGGACGTAGCTTGTGCCGCCGTCTGCGGTGGCGCTGCCGCTACCCTCCAGACCGGTGAGCTTCCAAGTGCCATCTTCCTGCTCGGTGAGAGTCTGGGTGTCGGTCTTGACAGTCCAAGTGCCGTCCTCGTTCTCGGTGCGCTCGGAAGCATCATAGGTGTAGGAACCGTCCGCGTTCTTCACGATGGCGGCACCGTTGCCCCAGTCCTTGTCCTTAACCTTGATGGAGTAGGTGTTCGACTGGAAGCCAAGCACGTTCATCAGGCCGGAGGTGAACTTGATGAGGTCATCCTCGGTATACTTCTTCGCGCCTTCGCCGGTCAGTACGGGAAGACCGGTCTTTGCATCCATCAGGATACCGGCCATGGTGTAAGCCTTGCCGGTGAGCACATGGTCGTACTCCACCTTGTCGGTGACGGTGGACTCGGCATCGGCGATGACGGTCTTGTCACCATCGAGCTTGTCCGTGGCTGTGGTACCAATCTCGGAGGTGTGCATGGTGACCGTCTGGTCTTCATCCTCGATATCGCTATGGGAAGCAATCTCCTTGTCCTTGTAGGACAGGGACTCGAAAGCGACCACCGGTGTGTTGTCCTTCAGAAGCGACCCATCGAAAGTGAAGGTTACATCGACGGTGCCGTAGGTGTCC
>NZ_JAQEUJ010000035.1:0-210 GCF_027695515.1 Coprococcus sp. LG101-27 | reverse complement strand
AGACCTTGCCGTCCTTGTCGGTGACCTTCTCGTAGAGGGTGCCGGAAACCTTGTAGGTCTTGCCGGGAGTGACGTTCTTGTACTTCACGGTATCGACCACTGAAACCTCGGTATCGGAAACGACGGTCTTATTGCCGTCGAGACCGTCCTTGGCGGTGGTGCCGACTTCGGGCTTCGTGATGGTGACGGTCTGGGACTTGTCCTCGATAT
>NZ_JAQEUJ010000034.1:0-23374 GCF_027695515.1 Coprococcus sp. LG101-27 | reverse complement strand
ATAAGAATCTAATTATTTTTCCTTAACTTAATGACATTGGTAGCTTACCTCGACTTTTATGGTGGAGTTGCCGTAAATACACCAGGTAACAGAAATCCGAAGGTTGTCGCAGCAGTAAAAGACCAGCTTGATGACATCATGCATACATTCAATTACCCATACACAATTCCACAGGCACTTCTCGCAAAGAAGATCTGTGACACGATCGGAATGGATAAGATTTTCTTCCAGAACTCAGGAACAGAAGCCAACGAATGTATGATCAAGATGGCAAGAAAATACGGCGTTGAAAAATATGGCCCGGAACATTACCATATCGTAACAGCAATCAATGGTTTCCACGGAAGAACATACGGAGCACTTTCCGCAACAGGACAGCCGGATAACGCATGCCAGCTTGGATTCAAACCGATGCTTCCGGGATTCTCCTACGCAGAATATAACAACCTTGAAGATTTCAAGTCAAAAGTAACAGATAACACGATCGCGATCATGATCGAGCCGGTACAGGGCGAAGGTGGTGTACATCCGGCAACACAGGAATTTATCGAAGGACTTCGTAAACTCTGTGATGAAAGAGGTATGCTTCTCTTTCTCGATGAAGTACAGACCGGATGGGGACGTACAGGATCTCCAATGGCATTCATGGGATATGGTGTAAAACCTGACTGTGTAACGATGGCAAAAGCTATGGGAGGCGGAATGCCGATCGGTGCATGCTGCGCAAGCGAAGAAGTAGCTGCAGTATTTACATCAGGAACACATGGCTCTACATACGGTGGACATCCACTTGCATGTGCCGCATCTCTTGCTTCCATTTCTGAAATCCTCGACAGAGATTTAAGTGGAAATGCAAAAGTAATGGGTGAATACATGAAAGAAAAACTTGCAGAGCTTCCACATGTAAAAGAAGCAAGAGGAAAAGGACTTCTGGTAGGATGCGAATACGATATTCCGATCGCTCTTGAAGTAAAATGGGCATGCTTCAGAAGAAGACTTCTGATCACAGCGATCGGCGACAGCGTAAACCGTATGATCCCGCCACTGATCCTTGCAAAAGAACACGTAGATCAGGCAATCGAGATCATGAGAGATGCGATCAACGAAGCTGCTGCAAAATATGAGGTAGATCAGAAGACTGCATAGTATAGACATTCCTCCGACTTATTGATATAATTGTATAAAAAATAGAGTACCGGCACAGAAATCCCCAAGTTTCTGTGCCGGTTTTTGAGGTGAAAAATATGTTAGAAAGAATGCAGCTTTTTCCGCTGAATTTTTATAAAAAAGCGAAATTTAACGGAAGTATGGGAAAAATGAATTATCGCCTGGCGAAAGAAGAAAAAAAGACCGATGAGGAAAATTCAGAAACGATTCTTGTCGGAAGTATCTGGGAAGGACCGTTTATTTATGATAAGATTCCACAGGAAAAGATCACAAAGAGAGAATTCCCATTTGCAGAAGAAGGAATCTGTCAGGCAATGGACTGGTTCAATGAGGAAGGCGAAAAAATGAACCGGGAAGTGTAAAGAAAGGTTCTATTTTCCTGTCAGAAGGCTTATTTATATAGTATCGATGGATGGAAAAAAGGAGTCTTATGATGCGCAAATTTCTGGCAGGTCTGCTTGGCATGGTTCTGTGCGTGCAGACCGTATATGGGATCCCGGTCCGGGCGGCGGATGTTTTTGAGCCGGGAGAAAGACCGAAAGCTATGCAGGATGTGATCCGGCAGGAGGATCCGGAGCAGACGAACAAAGACAATTCGGGCAATCTGACCGGTCTGGAACTATCTGCTGAGTCCGCAGTTATTATGGAAGCTTCCGGAGGTCAGGTTCTCTTAGAAAAAAATGCGGATGAGAAAAAGCCCCCGGCGAGTGTGACAAAGGTTATGACGCTGCTTCTGATCTTTGATGCACTGGCAGACGGAACGATCACGCCGGATACCGAAGTCACAACTTCTGAGTACGCTGCATCGATGGGCGGATCCCAGGTATTTCTGGAAGCTGGTGAGAAGCAGACTGTGGATACAATGATCAAGTGCATTGCTGTGGCAAGTGCCAATGATGCCTGCGTGGCGATGGCAGAAAAGATTGCCGGGAGTGAACCGGCTTTTGTGGAAAAGATGAATCAGAGATCGGCAGGGCTTGGAATGACGAATACCCATTTTGTCAACTGCAATGGACTGGACACGGAAGGGCATCTGACGACAGCGAGAGACATTGCACTGATGTCACGGGAGCTGATCACGAAGTATCCACAGATCGAGGATTACTCAACGATCTGGATGGAAAATATTACCCACACTACGGCAAAGGGCAGCAGTGAATTCGGACTGAGTAATACCAACAAACTGATCCGGCAGTATGAATACGCAACCGGACTGAAGACCGGATCCACAAGCGGTGCGAAGTTCTGCCTGTCTGCAACGGCAAGAAAAGACGGGGTCAATATGATTGCGGTTGTGATGGCAGAGCCGGATTCTAAGACACGGATAAAGGATGCCATTGCCATGTTAAACTATGGCTTTGGGAAATGCAGTATTTACCAGGATGAAAAGGCACTGGAAAAAATTGTGTACGCCGAAGTGAAACATGGAATGCAGGAGAAGGCAAAGGGAGAGACGCTGGAGGGCTTCCGGTATGTGGATACCAGTGGATCAGATCTGTCTGCCGTGGAAAAAGAGGTACAGATACAGAAACAGACTGCCCCGGTAAAGAAAGGCGACCAGATCGGAGAAGTAATTTACCGGCTGAATGAGAAAACCATCGGAAGCGTTCCGGTTTATGCGACAGAAGGTGTCGGGGAGTTGACATTTGGGGGCGCATTCCTTAAAATTCTGGAAGAAATGATGGTATAACGAAAGAGGGAAGAGATGAAGGCAACAGGGATTATCGTATTGATACTGGTGATTTTTGCAGCAGCAGTTCTTGCAGAAGTATGGCGGGAGCTGCACTGCTTCAAGATTACAAGATACCGGATCAGAACCAGTAAAATAAAGGGAGATGCCGGAAAAGTACGGATTGCTTTCTTAAGTGATCTGCATAATCATGTCTATGGAAAAGAGAATGAGGAGCTGCTTTTGGCGATCAGGGAAGCAAAGCCGGATCTGATCCTGGCAGGCGGCGATATGCTGGTCGGGAAAGCCGGAAGAGACTGGACACCGGCAGCGGATTTGATGAAAAAACTTCCACAGATCGCACCGGTCTGGTGCTGTAATGGCAATCATGAGCAGAGAATGCATGAGCAGCAGGAGATTTACGGCAAAGAATATGGATATTATGAGAATGAACTGAAAAAGGCAGGGATTCATGTCCTGGTGAATGGATCAGAAGAAATCCCGGTAAACGGGATGAAGCTGCGTTTATATGGGATGGAGCTTCCATTTGGATGCTATAAAAAAGGATGGAAGGTGTGTCCGCTTACGACTGGCGAGATGGAAGAACGGATTGGCAGTGCAGAGACGGACGCATACTGCATTTTAATGGCACATCATCCGCTTTACGCAGAAACCTACTGGAAGTGGGGAGCAGACCTGGTGCTGTCCGGACATTTACATGGCGGGATTGCCAGACTTCCACTGCTTGGCGGTGTGATCAGTCCGCAGTTCCGTCTGTTTCCACGCTACAGCGGGGACTGTTATGAAAAAGACGGGAAATATATTGTGGTCAGCAAAGGGCTCGGAACCCACACGATCAATTTCCGCTTCTGGAATCCGGCAGAGTTAGTCGTACTTGATATCATCCCGGCTTTCCTGTATAATAAATAAGGTTATCGACAATTTGACTGGAAAGGATATCTATGGGAAAAGGAATACCGGTAAAGCTGCAGGTTTTTGAGGGACCTCTGGATCTGCTCTTACATTTGATCGATAAAAATAAAATAGACATCTACGATATTCCGATCGTAGAGATCACCAACCAGTATATGGAATATATCCAGGCGATGGACAGAGCAGACCTGAATGTCATGAGTGAATTTCTGGTCATGGCGGCGACACTTCTGGACATCAAATGCAAGATGCTTCTTCCAAAGGAAGTCAATGAAGAGGGCGAGGAAGAAGATCCGCGTCAGGAACTGGTAGAGCAGCTTTTGCAGTACAAGATGTACAAATACATGTCTTATGAACTGCGTGACCGCCAGGTGGACGGAGAAAAGCTGTTCTATAAGGGAGCGACCATTCCGGATGAAGTAAAGGAATACGAAGAACCGGTAGATCTGGATACGCTTCTTGACGGGCTGACACTGACGAAGCTGAATGATATTTTTCAGGATATCCTGAAAAGACAGGCAGATAAGACGGATCCGATCCGAAGCAAGTTCGGCAAGATCGAGAAAGAAGAGGTTACGCTTCCGGAGAAACTGGAATATGTTTATGAGTATGCAAAGGTACATCACAGATTCAGTTTCCGGGATCTCCTGAAAAAGCAGGCATCCAAGGTACAGATCATTGTCACCTTCCTGGCGGTGCTGGAGCTGATGAAGACAGGAGAGATACAGGTATATCAGGAACATACGTTTGATGATATCATCATTACATCGGACGAGGGACTGCGGCAAGGAGTATAGAAGAAAATGAGAACAAAACAGTTGGAGAGTATCATAGAGGCAATCCTGTTCACTATGGGAGATTCGGTCGAGGTGAGTAAGATCGCATCCGCGATCGAGAAGGATGTGCCGACGACGGAGAAACTTATCCATAATATGATGGACAAGTATCAGAAAGAGGAGCGTGGCATCCGGATCATCGAACTGGATCATGCATATCAGCTCTGTAGCAAACCGGAGATGTATGAGTATCTGATCCGGATCGCAAAGCAGCCGAAAAAGTATGTCCTGACAGATGTCATGCTGGAGACACTTTCAATCATTGCTTACCGTCAGCCGATCACCAAGCTGGAGATTGAGAAGATTCGCGGAGTCAAATCGGATCATGCGGTAAACAAGCTGATCGAGTACAATCTGGTCTGCGAGCTTGGGCGCCTTGATGCACCGGGACGTCCGCTGCTTTTTGGAACAACCGAAGAATTTCTGCGCAGATTCAGTGTGCAGTCTTTAGATGATCTCCCGGGCATTGAACCGGAGAAGCTGGAGACATTCAAAGAAGAAGCGGAAGATGAGGCACAGATCCGGCTGAATATTTAAAATGGAATCCATAGTATAAACGCCCGTCCCTGTTCATAAAATGGAACAGAAAAGAGCAGGAGGGAGAGCGGGGCGCATGAAAAAGAAAGAAAAGAAGAGGAATGGAATACCGGCACGGATCAGAAGAGGGATTCTGGCAGCGTGCATGGTATTCTTTTTTAGTTTGCAGATTTTTCAAGGAAAGATGCTATGGAGAGAATCCACAGGAGAAAGTCCGGGTAAGGTCTTATCAGGGAAAGTGCCTGCAGAAGAAAATGAACGGACACAGATAATGGAGACTACGCAGCAAAAGGAACCGGTCTCGGATGCGCAGACTGCACAGGAAAAAGAAACCCGTGAGCAGGAAAGGGAGCAGCTTCTTGCCCGGCTCTATGCCCGTTCCGCTGCGCTGGTGGATGCGGACAGCGGCAGGGTTCTGCTCGGAAAGGAAGAGCATGTAATGCGTCCGATGGCAAGTACAACGAAGATCATGACCTGCATTCTTGCGCTGGAAAAGGGAAATCCGAAGGACCTGGTGACAGCCTCTGCAAATGCGGTCGCACAGCCGAAGGTTCATCTGGGAATGCACGAAGGGGAAGCGTTTTATCTGGGGGATCTTCTATATTCCCTGATGCTGGAATCCCATAATGATTCTGCAGTGGCGATCGCGGAACACCTTGCAGGATCCGTTCCGCAATTTGCCGGGTGGATGAATGAAAAGGCAGAAGAGATCGGATGCACTGAGGCACATTTTGTTACGCCAAACGGATTGGATGGAGAGGATGTGGGCGGTGTGCACAGCATTTCAGCTGCAGATCTGGCAAAAATCATGAGCTACTGCGTCCTACGTTCTCCCAAAGCTGCAGAATTTCTTGCGATCACGCAAACGCCGGCATACAGCTTTTCTGATGCTGAGGGAAAGGGAAATTTTAGCTGCAGCAACCACAATGCATTTCTTCAGATGATGGATGGCGCGATTTCCGGAAAAACAGGGTTTACCGGGGATGCCGGATATTGCTATGTAGGGGCTTTACAGAGTGAGGATCGTACATTTGTAGTGGCACTGCTTGCCTGTGGCTGGCCAAACAACAAGAATTATAAATGGACAGATACCAGAAAACTGATGGAGTACGGAATGGCACATTATCGTTATGATGAGGTGTGGAAAATACCGGAGCTTTCGAAAATACCCGTGGAAAACGGTGTTTCCCAAAATGGTTTGTTTGGAAAAGCAGCAGTGGAAGTGGAAATCAAAGGAAAAGAAAGTCCGGGTAAGATTCTGGTCGGAGATGATGATGTGGCAGAAGAAAAGACAGAAGTACCGGAAAAACTGGATGCGCCGGTGAAAAGCGGAACACCGGTCGGACAGATCACGTATCTCTTAAACGGGGAGAAATGGGGGAGCTGCCAGGCTGTTGTAAAAGAAACAGTCAGACGGAGAACATTTACCTGGATAGCCATGAAAATGTGTGAAATGTTTTACCAATTTAATTTTTAAAACACGAGAAAAATAAAATAGATCAAGAAAATTGCTTAAATTCATCAATGGACTTTCGCGATAAGATATGTTAGCATTAGCTAGACAACAAAATAAGACAAGAAAGTTGACGGATATTTGTGAAAAGTCAGGAATTAGGAAAATTGTGTGATTTTTATGAAAAATTTCTTGTTTTTTCATATGAACAGAAGAAAAAGCAGATGCCGCCCTTTCCAATTAAATAAAAGGAGAGAAACAAAATGGAAAACTGTAAAAAATACGAGAGACAATATTTTATGCCTCCGAAATTTGAATATGATTGGGTGAAAAAAGATTATGTAGACGCACCGCCAATCTGGTGCAGCGTTGACCTGCGTGATGGAAACCAGGCACTGATCGAGCCGATGAGTCTGGATGAAAAGCTGGAATTCTTCCAGTTATTGGTCGATGTGGGATTCAAAGAGATCGAAGTCGGATTCCCGGCAGCATCTGAGACAGAGTACCAGTTCATGCGTACCCTGATCGAGAAAGACATGATCCCGGATGACGTGACTGTCCAGGTACTGACACAGGCAAGAGAGCACATCATCAAACGTACCTTCGAAGCCGTACAGGGAGCACCACATGCTGTGATCCACGTGTACAACTCAACCTCTGTTGCACAGAGAGAACAGGTTTTCAAAAAAGACAAAGAACAGGTAAAACAAATCGCCATCGACGGAGCAAAGCTGTTGAAACAGCTTGCTGATCAGACAGAAGGAAACTTTACTTTCGAGTACAGTCCGGAAAGCTTTTCAGGAACAGAGGTGGACTATGCAGTGGATGTCTGCAATGCAGTACTGGATGTATGGCAGCCGACAAAAGATAAAAAAGTAATCATCAACATTCCGACAACCGTAGAAAACGCAATGCCGCATGTATTTGCAGGACAGGTAGAATATGTAGATAAGAATCTGAAATACCGTGATGGTGTGGTACTCAGCCTTCACCCACACAACGACCGTGGATGCGGCGTGGCAACTGCTGAAATGGGTATTCTTGCAGGTGCAGACCGTATCGAAGGAACCTTATTTGGAAATGGAGAACGTACCGGTAACGTGGATATCGTGACACTGGCACTCAATATGTTCTCGCAGGGTGTAGATCCGGGCCTGGATTTCACTGACATTCCAAAAATCCGTGAAATCTACGAACGCCTGACCAGAATGCATGTCTATGAAAGACAGCCATATGCAGGAGATCTGGTATTTACCGCATTTTCCGGTTCCCATCAGGATGCCATCGCAAAAGGTATGGCATGGCGTGAAGCGGAAGAAAGAGATCACTGGACCGTACCGTATCTGCCGATCGATCCGAAGGACATCGGAAGAACTTACGATAAAGATGTTATCCGTATCAACAGCCAGTCAGGAAAAGGCGGTGTAAGCTACATTCTGAAGCAGAACTTTGGCATCAGCGTTCCGAAAGAGATGCGTGAAGAAGTCGGCTACATGGTGAAAGATGTATCCGATAAAGCACACAAGGAGCTGACTCCGGACTGGGTATACCACATTTTTGAAGATCACTATGTAAATTACAAAGGAATCTTCTCTATCGATGAATGCCACTTCAAACAGGAAGATGGTATTATGGCAGACGCAACCATTTCCCATGCAAATGGAAAACGTGTGGTAACAGCAGGTGGTAACGGACGTCTTGATGCAGTCAGCAATGCGATCAAACAGTACTTTGGTATCAGCTATGAACTGAGCTTCTACGAAGAACATTCCCTGACGCGTGGTTCTTCTTCCAAGGCATGCGCTTATGTAGGTGTCATCTGCAATGGAAAGACCTACTGGGGAGTCGGAATTGATGCCGATATCATCAAAGCTTCTATTGAAGCATTGACAGTTGCTGTCAACAAGATCGATGAACTGAAGAATGCGAATGAATGTAAAGATGAAAGAATGGTAGAGATCATGAACTATATCCAGGCAAATTATCTGGATGTATCTCTGGATGACCTTGCAGAGAAATTCTTCCTGTCCAAACCATACCTTTCCAAATATATCAAAGAAAAATCCGGAACGACTTTCGGGGATATTGTCAAAAAGGTCAGAATGAAAAAGGCACGTGCCCTGTTAAAAAGCAGCAGCATGACCGTTGAAAATATTGCACTGACCGTTGGATACCAGAATGTAGAGCACTTCAACAGGCTCTTCAAAAAGGCGTACAATATCACACCGGTACAGTTCCGCAACCAGAAATAAATAATACAGAAAAATGACGAAAAAAGGGCGCAAAAAACGGTTAAAAAGACGTTTTTTGCGTTCCTTTTTTGTCGATGTTTATGAATGTGAACAAAAATTCATATTTACAGGCAAAATTATTGACAAAGTAAACAAAAAAAAGTAAGATATTTGTATGTTCATAATAAAAAACAAAAGTTAAAAATTATGAAAAAGGAGGAGTGAAGACATCTGAGGATGGGGAAATAATTAACGATTGTTTTTTGCTGGATGAATAGAATACAAAAGGTTATCTTGGAGGAAAAAATAATGAACGAACATGATGAGGCGTTAAGAAAACAAACCGCCTTTTTAGGACAGCCAAAGGGTGTGGGAACCCTGAGCTTTATGCAGCTTTGTAACTCTTTCGCAAGCTATGCGATGAGTGCGGTACTGATTTACTACTTATACGCAAATGCACCGGAAGGACTTGGATTCAGCAAGGCAAATGCAGCACAGCTGATCTCTTTATATTCAACAGTTGTCGTACTGACAGGTATTGTCGGAAGCTTTGTCTGCGACCGTATCTTAGGATGCCGGAAGTCCTTATTTGTATCAAGATCACTTTCATTTATTGGATATGTATGCCTTGCATTACCACTTGGCGTTCCTGGCTATGGAATCGCTATGGGATGTCTGGCAATCGGACCGATGTTCGGTGGCAGATGCCTGGATGCTCTTCTTGGAAAATTCTATGATGAATCCGATGGAAGACGTGACAGCGCTTACACGATTTCTTACGTAATTTCCAACATTGGTGCAGCAGCTCCGGTACTTTCCGGTATAATCGCAGCAGCACTCGGATATCATGTAGCATTCGCGGCATGTGCAGTCCTTGCATTCCTGGGTATCGTTGTATATGCAGTTACATACAAACCGTTCTTCGGTAATATCGGTATTGAACCGGATGATCCGCTTCCGGATGATAAGAAACGTTCTTTCATCACAAAGATGATCATTGTACTTGTTATCTGCGCAGTTGTTCTTGCAACGCTTTTTGCAACAGGAACATTAAGTATTTCTGTATTTTCAAATGTAATCAGTACTGTATCGATCATTATCCCGATCGTATACCTGGTAGTTATTTACAAAAGTAAAAAGACAGAGCCACATGAGAAGAAGAAAATCCTCTGCCTGGTTCCGCCGTTCATCTGTAACGCAGTTACCCTGCTGATCTGGACACAGACAATTTCAATCCTTGCAATCTTCTATGAAGAAAAGGTTAACCGTGTACTGTTCGGAATTGAAGTGCCTGCAGCATCTATGCAGACAATCCCAGCAGTATTTGCAGTTATCATCGGAAGTATCCTGACAGCAGTATGGACAAAACTCGGAAAGAAACAGCCATACGGAACCACAAAGATGGGTATCGGAACAATCTTCTGGGGACTTGGAGCTTTAATCATTGCACTCCTCTATGTAATCTATCCTGGAGATGCAAAAGTCAGCGCATGGTGGATCGTATTATTCTATGCAATCCTGATGCTTGGTGAAGGATTTACCTGCCCGATCGGTTACTCAATCACGGCTGTTGCAGCACCGAAGGCATTCATGACACAGATGATGACAATCTGGTCAATGTCACAGTCTACAGGAGCTGCTCTTAACACGCTGCTCACAAACTTCTACAAAGAAGGAAGCGAAATTCCGTTCTTCGTAGCAATCGGTTTGGGTGTATGTGCAGTCGGTGTGGTTGTAGCAATTTTCAGTAAAAAGCTTGCAGTCGGAATGGGACTGGACAAGAACGCAGAAGCATAAAAGATTAGAAAATAAGTTTATGTTTCAGGAGGATGAAAAATAAATGTCAGAGAATTGTAATTATGCACCGGTCGAAAAAGTCATTCTGATCGATGACAGAAGAATTGAGATTTATTGGGGCGAACAGATGCGCCGTGCTGATAATGAAAACGATTATCTGGTAAAATACAAAGGGGAAGTACAGGAACTGGTACACTGGACCAGTGATATGACATGGGATTATGGTACGGTATACCAGAAAGAATCCATGCGTACCACACTTTCCCTGGTTCATCCGGTTGATCCGGAATGTGCAGGAGAGGTTACCGTACAGGTTGTCGGAAAGCTGACTGATGTAAAAGACAGACCGGTAGACAATGAAAAGGTCTACCAGACCGTGTATCAGCCATATTATGTAGTCCGCAAAAAAGGAACCTCCGGCATTGTAGTAAAAGCCGGAGAAAAAACAACACCGGCTGTAGTGGATAAAGCACTTGCAATTATTGATATGATGCTTGAAAAGATCCCGGAAGTAGCAGAAGAGCTCGTCCGCAGAGGCGCAGAGATATCTGTTTTCGGACTGCTTGAGAATGCATACGATGTCCCGGAACACAGAATGGGATATCTGCTTGCAACCCGCCACGTGGCAGGTTACGGCGGTGAGATGACGAATCCGGCATCCTCTATTTCAGAGGCAAATGTAATCCGTCTCAGAACCGGAAGATATGCAACCAGTTATCCAAATGAGATGATCCTTGTCCATGAGTTCGGACATGCGATCCATCTGGTTGGAATGAATGGTCTGAAAGACCAGACGCTTGCAGACATGATCCGGAAAGCATATCAGCATGCCAGCGACAATGGTTTGTGGCCGGACACTTATGCGATCAGCAATTACGAAGAGTATTTTGCAACCTTAAGTACTGTCTGGTTCAATGTCATGCAGGAAGGTGTTGACGGACGATGGGATGGTATCCGCGGACCGGTCAACACAAGAGAGGAACTGAAGGTCTATGATCCGGAAGGATATGAGCTGATGAAGCACATTTATCCGGAGAAGACACTTCCGGAACCTTGGCATTATAATGTAAACATCTATGATATTGATGGAAAACCATACAAATCATATGATGAAAATATGAAATTCAACTGGGATTTCATTCAGTAGGAGATGGAACAATGAATACACGCATACAGAAAATTGTAGATGCTGTAAAGAAAAATAGTCATGACGGAATTGTGATCAGCAAAGGCAGCGACATTAAGTATCTGACCGGCTTTACCGGAGAATATGGAGTTGCGGTCCTGCTTTTGACAGAAAAGAAAAACTATTTTGTAACCGACGGACGGTTTGAATTCCAGGCCGCACAGGAAACAGAAGGATTTGAAGTTGTTGTCTACGGTGAAGGACTGAATTACTTCAGCCAGACCGGTAAATTGGCAGCAGAAGCAGGGGTAAAACAGTGTGCAATCTGTGGAGCCGATCTTACGTTTGATGATTATCAGGATCTGGTAAGTCAGGCGCCTGATACCAAATTCGTTTCCGAAGGGTCTTATGTAGAACCTTTACGTGCGATCAAGACACCGGAAGAAATCGAGACGATCGAACAGGCATGCCGGATTTCAGAGAGATCTTTCTATGCACTGCTTGATGTGATCAAACCGGGCGTTACAGAGATCGATATTGCAAATGAACTGGAATATCAGTTCAGAAGCCGTGGCGGCTCCGGATTCTGCTTCGAGACGATCGTAGCATCTGGTCCGGATAACGGAGCAAACTGTCATGCGACAGCATCCGATAGAAAAATCCAGCTTGGTGATTTTGTGACGATTGATTTTGGAACTTATTATCACGGATACTGCTCGGATATTACCCGTACTGTTGCAGTAGGGAAAGCCAAAAATCCGGAGCTTTACAAGATGTTTGACGTAGTCAGAAAAGCAAAGGATGCTGGTCAGAACAGCCTGAAACCGGGAATGGTTATGGGCGAGCTCAGAGATATCATCGTGAAGGTAGTAGAAGATGCAGGCTATCATATTCCACATGGTCCGGGACACAACTTCGGACTGGATATTCATGAACAGCCGTATATCTGTACCGGCAGTAAAGTGACCCTTCAGCCGGGAATGGTTCATACGATCGAACCTGGAATTTACATTCCGGGAATCGGCGGAGTCCGTCAGGAAGATGATTTCCTGATCACAGAAGATGGATACCGCAGAATTACAAATATTACAGATGCTCTGATCACACTGTAATAAGAATGTTGTCATCCTAAAAAAGTATAAAGAATTGAGGAAATCCTTATCTGGTGGTTTGCCGGGTAAGGGTTTTCTTTTTTCGCAGACCTGGGAATCACAAAATTTTAATATTGATTGTTAAACGATGTTGTGAGTAAAATGAAAAGTGCAAGTGTATCCGTATAAAGTTTTGGACGTAAAACGGATTAAAAAATGCAAAATATTTAACAGATTCTGTGGAAAACGGTTGCGTTGGTTTGAAAAAACAAGTATAATACACTTCAAGATGGTTGCACTTTAAAATATTAAAGAATGTATGCGACGGGAGAGAGGCAGCATGAAAGGGCTGCGTGTATTTGAAAAATAAAGGAATAAAAGAGGGACCAAGGGATGATTATCAGTACGAAATATCTGATTACAGGAGATGGAAAGACCGTTCTTACGGATAAGGCAGTCTATATTGGAGAGGACGGCAAGATCGGAAAAATCGCACCGAAAGAAGAGTTGCTGAAAGAATTTCCGCAGGAGGAAGTTAAGGAGTATGGTGATGCGACACTTCTTCCTGGACTTATGGATATGCATGCGCATCTTGCATACGGCTATTCCCAGCCGGACAGCTTTAATTATGGATCACAGCTGATCATGTTATATGCGTTGCAGCATGCGCAGTCTGCATTTGAAAGAGGGATCACCACGGTGCGGGATATGTCTTCTGCACATGGTGTATGCAAGAATCTGAAACTGGCAGAAAAGAAGGGATTTGTCGTGATCCCGAGAATCGTGCATACGGATACCGGAATCTGTATGACAGGCGGGCATGCCTGGGAAGAGGTAGAGGAAATGGACGGTCCGTGGGCAATCCGTAAAGAGATCCGTAAGCAGGTGCGTGACGGTGCGGAATGGGTGAAGATCCTGACCACCAACCGGGAACCATATCCGGAGTTTACCCAGGAAGAACTGGATGCGGCGGTGGATGAGTGCCACAGAAGAGGAATCAAGTGTGGCGTGCATGCCGGAACCAATCCGGGGATCCAGATGTGCATTGATGCCGGATTTGACACGATCGAACACGGGACCTTTATGACATTGGATCATGCAAAGCAGATGGCAGAAAAAGGTATTGCCTGGACACCGACTATCATGGCATATACTTATCTCTATAAACTGTGCAAGGAAAATATTGAGAAGAATGGCGATGCACCGGTCAGCGATCCGGTCATGCAAAAAGAGATGGCAAATTATGAATTCTTTGAACCGGCATACAAAGCGTACCGGGATCATTTTAAAGAATTTTATGATACGGGTGTGACGGTTCTTGCCGGCACCGATATGGTAATGTATCATTCTCCGCTCTTGCCGCTTCCGAGAGAACTGCAATATATGGTGGAATACGGAATTACGCCGGTGCAGGCAATACAAGTGGCAACATCCAACCCGGCAAAGGTACTGGGTGTGGAAAAAGAACGCGGACTTGTTGCGGAAGGACTGGATGCAGATCTTCTGGTAGTTGGCGGTGACTTAAGCCGGGATATCACCAGATTAAAAGATGTAAAATTTGTTACACTTGGCGGAAAGAGAGTCTTTGAAGACGGAATCCGTTATGTTGGAACAGGGAATATGTTTATGTAAGAAAAGGCTTCTGCGTTGCAGAGGCTTTTTTTGCACGTGAAAATTACTTGTCGAAAATTTAACAAAATAAGAGAAAACTTATCAAAAACAGTTGCGTATTGCATAGAAAGCAAGTATAATATACACGGCAGAAAATTTGATTTAATTATTAAATTTATAAAAATGGAGGGCTAGATTTATGAGCAACACAACATCATCAAACCCGGCGAGCTTAAGAATTGCCAATTTGCTCGATGAGGGAAGCTTTGTTGAAATCGGTGGACAGGTAACTGCAAGAGCAACAGATTTCAACATGCAGGAGAAAAAAGCTCCGACAGATGGCGTCATCACAGGTTACGGTGTAATCGATGGAAACCTGGTATATGTATACAGCCAGGACGCATCTGTACTGAACGGAACCATCGGCGAGATGCACGCAAAGAAGATTGCGAACATTTATGATATGGCAATGAAGATGGGCGCACCGGTGATCGGTCTGATCGACTGCGCAGGACTTCGTCTTCAGGAAGCAACTGACGCACTGAACGCATTCGGAAGCTTCTATTACAAACAGGCTATGGCTTCTGGCGTAATTCCACAGATCACAGCAGTATTCGGCAATTGCGGTGGTGGACTGGCAGCGGCAGCAGCACTTTCTGATTTTACATTCATGGCAGAGAACGGAAAATTATTCGTAAACTCTCCGAACACCATTCCGGGCAACACCGCGGACAAATGCGATACAGCAAGCGCAAAATTCCAGAGTGAAGAATCCGGAATCGTTGACGGCGTAGGAAGCGAAGAAGAAATTCTTGACGAGATCCGCTCACTCGTAGCAATTCTTCCGGCTAACAACGAAGACAACGATGCATACGATGAATGCACAGACGATCTGAACAGAGTATGTGCAGATATTGAGAACGCAGCAGAAGATGCAGCACTTGCTCTTTCTATGATCTCTGACAATGGTGTGTTCATTGAGACAAAGAAAGCATATGCAAAAGATATGGTAACAGGCTTCATCCGTCTGAACGGAATGACAGTAGGTGCTGTTGCCAACCGCTCAAAAGTATATGATGAAGAAGGAAACACAGCAGAAGAATTCGATGGCACACTCTCAGCAATGGGATGCAAGAAAGCAGCAGCTTTCGTTAAATTTTGTGATGCATTCGGAATTCCGGTACTCACACTTACAAACGTAAAGGGACTCAAGGCAACTGCATGCTCAGAAAAGAACCTTGCAAGAGAGATGGCAGCTCTCACTTATGCATTTGCAGATGCAACTGTACCAAAAGTCAATGTGATCACAGGTAAAGCATTCGGAAGTGCATATGTGACCATGAACAGCAAAGCAATCGGAGCAGACATGGTATACGCATGGCCGGAAGCTGAGATCGGAATGATGGCAGCAGACATGGCTGCGAAGATCATGTACACAGATGCAGATGCAGATACATTAAAAGCAAAGACAGAAGAATACAAAGCACTTCAGTCAAGCCCGCTTTCCGCAGCTGGAAGAGGATATGTAGATACCATCATCGAACCGGCAGATACCAGAAAATATGTGATCGGTGCATTTGAGATGTTATTTACAAAAAGGGAAGAAAGACCATCCAAAAAACACGGAACAATTTAGCGAGGTGAAGCAAAGTGAAGAAAAAGATTAGTTTAGTAGTCGCAGTTCTGGTACTTGTGCTCGGCCTTGCAGGCTGCGGAAATGCCAAGACCGTCAGCTATGACAAAGATACACTGATCCAGTCTTGTGATGCTGTTTTTGATATCATTGAGAGCGGATCCATCACAAGCGACCAGATCACAGAGATGTCAGACTGGAATCAGGGATATCTGATGGCACAGTTTGAAAGTCAGACCGGTGTGCAGATGGAAGCAGACACTTTCGCAACTGCACTGGAAGGATGGAAAGCATCCCTGGAAGAATGCGGCGATTATGAAAGCCATAAAGACTATGAATTCGAGGCGTCTTCTACAGGTGTTACGGTAACTGCACCGGCAACATTTTCTGACAGAAGTGCAGACCTGGAATTCGTATTCGATGAGAATATGACTCTGGAATCATTTACAGTCAATGCTCATTACGGCATGAGCGAAATCCTTGAAAAAGCGGGACTTAACACATTACTTGGTATGGGAACTGTATTCGTAATGCTTATTTTCATGAGCTTTATCATTTCCCTGATCAAATACGTTCCTGCATTACTTAACGGTACATCCAAGAAGAAAAAAGAAGAAGCTCCGAAGGCAGCGCCGGCACCGGCAGTGGCAGCAGCTGTAGAAGAAGCAGAAGAAATGGATGATACCGAACTTGTTGCAGTTATCGCAGCAGCGATCGCAGCAGCAGAAGGAACTACTACAGACGGATTTGTAGTACGTTCTATCAAGAGAAGAAAATCAAACAAATGGAATGCATAGTGCGAATAGAATCAGGAGGATTTAAAGATGAAAAACTATACAATCACAGTTAACGGCAACGTATATGATGTTACAGTAGAAGAAAACGGAAACGGAGCAGCTGCAGCACCAGTAGCAGCACCAAAGGCAGCTCCGAAAGCAGCACCGAAGGCAGCTCCAAAAGCAGCAGCCGGAGCTGGAAGCATCAAGGTAGAAGCAGGTGCAGCCGGAAAAGTATTTAAGATCGAAGCAAGCGTAGGACAGAAAGTATCCCGCGGTGATGCAGTTCTTATCGTAGAAGCAATGAAGATGGAAATTCCTGTTGTAGCTCCGGAAGACGGAACAGTTGCAAGTATCGATGTAGCAGTAGGTGATGCAGTAGAAGCAGGACAGACACTGGCTACATTGAACTAAGGAGCAACATCCTTTTGAAAAACAGGAGGTTATAACATGGAATATATCACTAACACACTGGGAAACCTCGTGCAGCAGACTGCGTTCCTCAACCTGACTTGGGGTAACTACATTATGATCGCAGTTGCATGTTTTTTCCTTTATCTTGCAATCAAGCATGGGTTTGAACCGCTTCTGCTTGTACCGATTGCATTTGGTATGCTCCTGGTAAATATTTACCCGGATATCATGCTTCATGCAGAAGATTCGGCTAACGGAACGGGCGGACTTTTGTATTACTTCTTCCAGCTGGATGAGTGGTCTATTCTCCCGTCACTTATTTTCATGGGTGTCGGTGCGATGACTGACTTCGGACCGCTCATTGCCAACCCGGCGAGCTTCCTCCTCGGTGCGGCAGCACAGTTTGGTATTTTCGCAGCTTATCTTGGTGCGATGGCTCTTGGTTTCTCTGATAAGGCAGCAGCTGCTATCTCCATCATCGGTGGAGCAGACGGACCGACATCCATCTTCCTTGCAGGTAAGCTCCAGCAGACAGCACTTATGGGACCAATCGCCGTGGCGGCGTACTCGTACATGTCACTGGTTCCGATCATCCAGCCGCCGATCATGAAGCTTCTCACAACAGAGAAGGAAAGAAAGATTAAAATGGGACAGCTTCGTCCGGTTACACAGCTTGAGAAAATTCTGTTCCCGATCATCGTAACCATCGTTGTATGTATGATTCTTCCGACAACAGCTCCTCTGGTAGGTATGCTGATGCTTGGTAACCTGTTCAAAGAATCCGGTGTTGTAAGACAGCTGACAGAGACCGCATCCAACGCAATGATGTACATCGTAGTTATCCTGCTTGGTACATCTGTAGGTGCTACTACAAGTGCAGAGGCATTCTTAAATGTCAGCACATTGAAGATCGTACTACTTGGTCTGATCGCATTCGCATTCGGTACCGCAGCAGGTGTCCTGTTTGGAAAACTGATGTGCGTAGCCACACATGGCAAGGTAAATCCGCTGATTGGTTCAGCCGGAGTATCTGCCGTACCTATGGCAGCCCGTGTATCTCAGAAAGTAGGAGCGGAAGCAGATCCGACCAACTTCCTTCTGATGCATGCAATGGGACCGAACGTAGCCGGAGTTATCGGAACAGCCGTAGCAGCCGGAACATTTATGGCTATTTTCGGAGTAATGTAGCAACAGGAAGCGCGTATCTGACAGTGAGATAACAATCCTGGAGCGCAATAAACCTTATAATAATTGGAGGAAGATATAATGGCAGCAATTGAAAAGAAACCGATTAAGATTACGGAAACAGTTCTGCGTGATGCGCATCAGTCCCTGATCGCAACAAGACTTACCACAGAACAGATGCTTCCGATCGTAGATAAAATGGACAAAGTCGGATATCATTCCGTAGAGTGCTGGGGCGGAGCTACATTTGATGCATCCCTTCGTTTCCTGCATGAAGATCCATGGTCAAGACTTCGTAAATTCCGTGACGGATTCAAGAACACCAAACTTCAGATGCTCTTCCGTGGACAGAACATCCTTGGATACCGTCCATACGCAGATGATGTAGTAGAATACTTCGTTAAAAAATCTGTTGCAAACGGAATCGATATCATTCGTATTTTTGACTGTCTGAATGACCTTAGAAACCTTCAGACAGCAGTAAAAGCAGCAAATTCTGAAAAAGCAGAAGCACAGATCGCACTTTCCTATACTCTTGGAGATGCTTACACCTTAGATTACTGGGTAGACATCGCTAAGAGAATCGAAGATATGGGTGCAAACTCTATCTGTATCAAAGATATGGCAGGACTTCTTCTTCCGTACAAGGCAACAGAGCTTGTCGGAGCATTAAAAGAAGCTGTTGATATCCCGATCCAGCTGCATACACATTACACATCAGGTGTTGCTTCAATGACATACTTAAAAGCAGTTGAAGCCGGTGTAGACGTGATCGATACCGCTATTTCACCGTTCGCACTTGGAACTTCTCAGCCGGCAACAGAAGTTATGGTTGAGACATTCAAGGGAACACCTTATGATACAGGATTTGACCAGAATCTTCTGGCTGAGATCGCTGATTACTTCCGTCCGATCCGTGACGAAGCACTTGACAGCGGACTTCTCAATCCGAAGAACCTTGGTGTTAACATCAAGACTCTTCTGTACCAGGTACCGGGTGGAATGCTTTCTAACCTTACTTCCCAGCTCAAAGAGCAGGGCGCAGAAGACAAGTTCTACGACGTACTTGAAGAAGTACCGAGAGTTCGTAAAGATCTTGGTGAACCACCGCTGGTTACTCCGTCATCACAGATCGTTGGTACACAGGCAGTATTCAATGTCCTGATGGGCGAACGCTACAAGATGGCAACAAAAGAGACAAAAGACATCCTGAGCGGAAAATACGGTGCAACTGTTAAACCGTTCAATCCGGATGTTGTTAAGAAAGTACTTGGAGACAATCCGGAAGTTATCACATGCCGTCCGGCAGACCTGATCCCGGATGAACTTGCTACTCTTGAAAAAGAGATGGAACAGTACAAAGAGCAGGATGAAGACGTACTCAGCTACGCACTCTTCCCGCAGGTAGCTACAGACTTCTTCAAATACCGCGAGGCACAGGAGAAGAAAGTAGATGCTACAATTGCAAAAGACGGAAGTTATCCGGTATAATAACGACGAACTGACGAAAGCTGTTACAGACAGTATTTTGTGAGCAAAACGTAACCTCAGGAGCCATAAAATTCGAGTTGAATTTTATGGCTCTTTTGCTTATAATAAAAAGGGTTGTGACCTTATTTATAATAGAAGTAAATGATTTTATAAAAAGGCACGTTTCTTATTTGGAGGCAAATTGTGAGCACAAAAAATGAGTTACTGATTAGAATTGATGAGAGATATCCGAAGTTCAGCAAGGGACAGAAGCGGCTTGCGGATTACATCAAAGAAAATTATGATAAAGCAGCCTTCCTGACGGCTGCAAAGATGGGAGAGGCAGTCGGTGTCAGCGAATCAACGGTTGTCCGTTTCGCAACACAGCTTGGATATAAAGGCTATCCCGAATTCCAGAAAGCACTGGGAGAACTGGTGCGTACCAAGCTGAATTCTATCCAGCGTATGGAAGTGACCTACGGACGGATCGACCGGAGCGAGATCCTGGCGACGGTTCTGCAGTCTGATATCGAGAAGATCAAGCAGACATTGGAATCCGTGGACAATCATGCATTTGAGCTGGCGGTGGATACGATCCTTGCGGCAAAAAAGGTTTATGTGATCGGAATCCGAAGCTGTGCACCGCTGGCAAAATTCCTGACTTTCTATCTGAATCTGATCTGTGAGGATGTGGTAGAGGTCGATACCAACAGTTCCAGCGAGATCTTTGAACAACTGATCCGGATCGGGGAAGAAGATGTGATCATCGGGATCAGTTTTCCACGATATTCCATGCGTACTTTAAAAGCACTGGAATTTGCCAGCAACCGGAAAGCAAAGGTAATAACCTTGACCGACAGTGTGAATTCACCGATGAATCTCTATTCCTCCTGCAATCTGATTGCCAAGAGTGATATGGCATCTATCGTAGATTCCCTGGTTGCACCGCTTAGTGTGATCAATGCACTGGTGGTTGCACTCTGTATGAAGAAGCAGGATGATGTCATCGAGACGCTGGAGACACTGGAGGACATCTGGGACGAATATCAGGTTTATTCCAGAGATGAACTGGAGCCTGTAGAAGATGAGGTAAGGATCAAATGAGTAAAGTACTGATCGTAGGAGGCGGAGCTGCCGGTATGTTCGCATCGATCTTTGCGGCGAAAAATGGCAATGAAGTCCACGTATTTGAGAAAAATGAAAAACTTGGAAAGAAGCTTTTCATCACGGGAAAAGGCAGATGCAACGTCACCAATGCCTGTGACGTGGATGAACTTTTCCAGAATATGGTATCCAATGAGAAATTCATGTACAGCAGTTTTTACGGATTTACCAACCAGGATGTGATGGATTTCTTTGAAAATGCAGGATTGCGTCTGAAGACAGAGCGTGGCAACCGTGTATTTCCGCAGTCGGATCATTCTTCGGATGTTATCCGCACACTGGAGGTGGAAATGAAGCGAAATGGAGTACACATTCATCTTTATTCCAATGTAGAAAAAGTTGTGGCAGAGGATGGAAGATTTTCCTATCTTGTCATGGCAGATGGAAGCAAAGAAGAAGGGGATG
Organism: Coprococcus sp. LG101-27; assembly: GCF_027695515.1. NCBI lineage: Bacteria > Bacillati > Bacillota > Clostridia > Lachnospirales > Lachnospiraceae > Coprococcus > Coprococcus sp. LG101-27. Next base: position 1,876 of record NZ_JAQEUJ010000034.1, on the reverse strand, counting down.
CCTGCATTATCGCAACCGGTGGTGTCAGCTATCAGACAACAGGTTCCACCGGAGATGGCTATCGCTTTGCAGAAGCGATGGGACACAAGATCACCGAACCTGCACCTTCCCTGGTTCCGATGAATGTCAGAGAAGAGTACATTCCGGCACTGATGGGGCTTTCCCTCCGGAATGTCCAGGCAACGGTCTATGACGGAAAGAAAGAGCTGTACAGTGATTTCGGAGAAATGTTATTCACCCACTTTGGAGTAAGCGGACCACTGATCATCAGTGCGAGTGCCTATGTAGGTAAAATCCTGCAGAAAAAGCATGAGTTAAAGCTGGTCATCGACCTGAAGCCGGCACTTTCCGAAGAGCAGCTGGATGCGAGAGTACTGCGGGAATTTGATGCAAACCATAATAAACAGTTTAAAAATGCAGTTACCGGACTGTTTCCGGCAAAATTACTTCCGGTCATGATCCACTTAAGCGGCATTGATCCGGAGAAGAAGGTCAATGTGATCACAAAAGAAGAGCGGATGAATTTCGTCCATCTGATCAAGCATTTTACTGTGACACTGACCGGGCTTCGGGATTTCAAAGAGGCAATTATCACACGGGGCGGCGTAAAAGTTAAAGAAGTCAATCCGTCTACGATGGAGTCAAAGCTGGTACAGGGACTGTATTTTGCAGGGGAAGTGCTGGATCTGGATGCACTGACCGGTGGATTCAATCTGCAGATCGCGTGGTCGACTGCATATGCGGCAGGAAGTAATATCTGGTAGTTTTTGGATTATAGATATCGCACAGCAATCCAGAGATGGCGTAAACAGGAAATGTGAGTGAAACAGGGAGGATATAAAATGGGATATAATATTGCAATTGACGGACCGGCAGGTGCCGGAAAGAGCACGATCGCAAAACTGGTTGCAAAGGAACTGGGATTCATCTATGTAGATACCGGGGCAATGTACCGCGGACTTGCCGTACATTTCCTGAAAAAAGGGATCGTACCGGGAGAAGTAGAGAAGATCGAGGCAGCATGCGAGGATGCAACGGTAGAGCTTGGTTATGAAAATGGTGTGCAGCAGGTCTATTTGAATGGAGAAAACATCACTTCACAGCTTCGTGAGGAAACGGTTGGAAATATGGCATCCGTAAGCTCGGCAGTACCGGCAGTCCGTGCAAAGCTTCTGGATCTGCAGAGGAATCTTGCAAAAGAAAAAGATGTCGTTATGGATGGAAGAGATATCGGAACCAATGTACTTCCGAATGCGGACGTTAAAGTGTATCTGACTGCAAGTGTAGAATGCCGCGCAATGCGCCGGTTCAAAGAACTGGAAGGAAAAGGAGAAGCCTGTGATTTTGAACAGATCAGGCAGGATATCCAGGAAAGAGACGAGCGCGATATGACAAGAGAGATCGCACCGCTCAAACAGGCAGAAGATGCAACGCTGATCGACAGCTCTGAGATGGGAGTTGACGATGTGGTGAAGGCAATTATTGCACTGAAGAAATAAAAAACAAGGATTTTCTACCAACCATCAATATTCGGTGGTTGGTAGTTTTTCGACTAAAAACAGGTAGAAAAGTAACAAAAGTACCTTTTTTGGTGCTTTTGTTGTACATTAAAAAGCTGCGGGTTTGTCAAAAAAACAAATAAAAGTAATGGATTTTCTTCGCGAAAAAAGTAAAAAATGACGAAAAAAGTAATTAAAAAGTAATTAGGCGTGAGTAACCATTTACCTTTTATGCAAAATGTGTTATAAATATTAAAAGAGACGCATTACAAATGTAATGATTTAAGAGGATTGGGTTCACTTATGTACAGAAAGAAAACTTCCAGTTGGTTAAAATGGTATGCTCCCCGTCAAGAGGACAATAAAAAATAATAAAT
>NZ_JAQEUJ010000033.1:0-24379 GCF_027695515.1 Coprococcus sp. LG101-27 | reverse complement strand
CCACGCCATGCTGAAGATTATAAGCAGGCTTTAACTGTCCGCTGCGAGGATAAAGAATGTATTCTTTATTTGTGGCAGAATCAGAATACAGTTGTTATCGGACGGAATCAAAATGCTTGGAAAGAATGTAGAACAACAAAGCTGGAAGAAGAAGGTGGTCATCTTGCCAGGCGCCTGTCAGGTGGTGGAGCTGTGTACCATGATCTGGGAAATATGAACTTCACATTTCTGATCAGTAAAGAAGAATATGATCTGGACCGGCAACTGCAGGTAATCATAGGAGCGATGGAGATCCTTGGATTGAAGGCTGAAAAATCCGGGCGTAACGATATCCTGATCGATGGAAAGAAATTCTCGGGAAATGCGTTTTATGAGCAGGAAAAACATTGCTATCACCATGGCACGATCATGGTAGGAGTAAACATGGAAACCTTATCCAGATATCTGACTGTATCAAAGGATAAACTGAAATCAAAGGGGGTTGATTCGGTAAAATCCAGAGTGACAAATTTAAGAGATTATCTTCCGGAGCTTACAATGGAAGAACTGAAGGTGGCACTTAAGCAGTCATTTGAAAAGGTATACGGATTAAAGGTACGTGATAAAAAAATAGAAGACCTTGATACCGGAGTAATTGCAGAAAGAGAGAAATTTTTCTCTTCATGGAACTGGCTCTATGGCAGAAAAATTGATTTTCAGTATGAGCTTTCCCACCGTTTTGGATGGGGAGGAATTACACTTCAGTTTGCAGTAGAATCAGGAAAGATCAAGGATGCAATTGCATGGTCGGATGCACTGAATCCGGATTTCATACATACACTTCCGAAGTATCTGAAAGGACTGAAGTACAGAAAGGAAAGTATCTGTACGGAATTGGGGCTGTTCTGGTCAGATGATCCACAGGAAGAAGAGATGATGAAAGACATTATCGAATGGATTCAGGGCGAGGAACTGTAGGAGGATGAAATAAAATGAGCGAGAAGTTTGATGTAGTAGTAATTGGAGCCGGTCCGGGAGGATATGTGGCAGCAATCAAATCTGCGAAGCTTGGAATGAAGACCGCAGTGATCGAAGAGAGAGAAGTCGGGGGAACATGCCTGAACAGAGGATGTATTCCGGCAAAAGCAATGATTCATGCATCGACATTATATCGTGAAATCAAAGAAGCGGACCGCTTCGGAATTTCAGCATCAGATGTTACTTATGATTTTGAAAAAATTCTGGAATATAAGGAGCAGACAACCGGACAGCTTGTTCAGGGAGTAGAACAGCTCCTGCAGGCAAACGGCGTAACAAGATATCATGGAAAAGGCACACTTTTTGAGGGGAAAAAAGTTAAGATTACAGGGAATGAAGAACAGTCTATTGAAGCAGAGAATGTCATTCTGGCTTCTGGTTCCAAACCACTGATTCTTCCAATCCCGGGAATGGATCTTCCAAGAGTTCTGACAAGTGATGAACTCTTCAAGATGAGAGAAGTTCCAAAGAGTCTGGTTATCATCGGTGGCGGTGTGATCAGTGTAGAATTTGCTACCGTATATTCTGCACTTGGATCTAAGGTAACCATTCTTGAAGCAATGCCGCGTCTGGTTCCAAATATGGATAAAGAGATCGCACAGAACCTGAAACTGATCCTGAAGAAACGGGGCGTAGAAAGCCATACATCAGCAGCAGTACAGGGTGTGCACATGGAAGGGGATACCTGTGTATGTACCTTCGTTGAAAAAGAAAAAGAACAGACTGTAGAAGCAGAATATGTTCTGTGTGCAGTCGGAAGATGCCCGAATACCGACGGATTATTTGCAGAAGGCGCTGCTCCGGATATGGAAAGAGGACGTGTTCTTGTAAATGATAAATTCGAAAGCAGTATTCCGGGAGTCTATGCGATCGGTGATCTGATCTTTGGTGCACAGCTTGCCCATGCAGCAAGTGCACAGGGAATCGTTGTTGCAGAACAGCTGGCGGGAAAAGAACCTTCCGTGAATCTGGATGTGGTTCCGGGATGTGTTTATACAGATCCGGAAATCGCATCAGCAGGTATTACCGAAGATGCAGCCAAAGAACAGGGAATCAAAGTGAAGACTGGTAAATTTATCATGAGTGCCAATGGTAAATCGCTTATTACAAAAGAAGAAAGAGGATTTATCAAGATCGTGGCAAATGAAGAGACAGATGTGATTCTCGGAGCACAGATGATGTGTGCAAGAGCCACAGACATGATCGGTGAATTTGTAACTGCGATCGCAAATAAAATGACGGTTGCACAGCTTTTGAAGGGAATGCGTGCACATCCGACGTATAATGAAGGAATCGGAGAAGCCCTGGAAGAAGCAGAGGGTGGAGCGATCCACGTTGTACCAAAGAAAAAGAAATAGAACTGTACAGCAGTAAGGGAATATGATAAAATATTCAGATATCAGCATATGCTGAAAAGTACAAAAAGGAAAATTAAATCATGTTATACGAAGAAGCAAGGGTATATTTGGATCATGTATCGAAATACGGAAGTGTACTTGGCTTAGATAGTATAAAGAGCTTATTGGGTGAGCTTGGAAATCCGCAGAAAGATTTGAAATTTATACATATAGCCGGGACTAATGGAAAAGGATCGATTCTCGCCGGACTCTCCGGTATCCTGCAGCAGGCTGGATACCGGACCGGAAGATACTGTTCTCCGACCGTGATGGGATATATGGAACGATTTCAGGTTGATGGCCAATGGATGGCGGAGGACGAGCTCGCCCCTTTTGTATCTCAGGTGAAAGAGGCAGCAGAAAAAGTAGAAGAAAAAACGGATCTCACCGTAACTGTTTTCGAGATAGAAACAGCGATCGCATTTCTCTATTTCAGAGAAAAACAGTGTGATTATGTCGTTCTGGAAGCCGGAATGGGTGGACTTCTTGATGCGACAAATGTAATAGATACAACTGTTTTGAGTATTTTTGCATCGATCAGTATGGATCATATCGGAGTGCTGGGAAACACATTAGAAGAGATAGCAGAAAATAAAGCCGGAATTATAAAACCATCATGTCTGGCAGTTGTCACGTCGCCACAGCAGATGTCTGTGACCGATATCCTCCAGAAAAAGGCCGGAGAGTGTGGATGCCGGTTTGTGGTTTCGCATCCGGAAAAGGCTGTGATTTCTGAAGAAACGATGGATGGACAGATTTTTTCTTATGGAGAATATAAAGATATCCGTCTTCGCCTGGCTGGCAGATATCAGATTGACAATGCGGCGACAGTATTGGAAGCTGTGGATGCGTTAAGAAGGAGCGGTGTTTCGATTCCGGAAGACGCTGTAAGAAAGGGATTTGTGAAAGTGACATGGCCTGGACGGTTTCAGGTACTTGAAAAAGAACCGACCGTGATCGCCGACGGAGCGCATAACAGGGATGCCGCAAGAAGACTTGCGGAAAATGTGAGAACCTATCTGACGGGCAGAAAGATTGTCGGTGTGATGGGGGTTTTTAAAGATAAAGAATATGAACAAATCGCAGAGATCATGGCTCCGTATCTTTCAAAGGTGTATACGATCGATCTTCCAAATGGGGAGAGAAATCTGGGAAAAGAGAGATTATGTGAAGTATTAAAGGCCAAGAACGTACAGTCAGAACCGGCAGAGAACATTGCAGATGCGCTTGAAAAAGCAAAAGCAGAATGTGGGAAAGAAGATGTTGTTCTGGTGTTTGGTTCCTTATCTTATCTGGGAGAAGTGATAAGACTTGAACGGGAAACAAACGTGTTTGAAAGAAAAAAGGAAGAGAGAACATTATGGTAGATCATAAAAAAGTAGAACAGGCAATCCGTCTTTTACTGGAAGGAATCGGTGAAGATCCGGATAGGGAAGGACTGGCTGAGACACCGGACCGGATTGCAAGAATGTATGAAGAAATCTGTGGCGGAATGAATGAGGATGCAGCGGAACACCTGAAAAAGACATTTACAGCAGAAAACAATGAGATGGTTGTGGAAAAAGATATTACGTTTTATTCCATGTGTGAACATCATATGCTGCCATTTTACGGAAAGGTTCATATTGCCTATATTCCGGATGGAAAGGTAGTGGGACTTAGCAAGCTTGCACGGACTGTGGAAGTGTTTGCCAGAAGACTTCAGCTGCAGGAGCAGATGACAGCACAGATCGCGGATGCCCTGATGGAGAATCTTCATCCAAAGGGAGTAATGGTACTTGCTGAGGCAGAGCATATGTGTATGACCATGCGTGGAATCAAGAAGCCGGGAAGCAAGACGGTCAGTGTTGTTACAAGAGGTGCATTTGAAGAAAATGAAAAGCTGCAGAACATGTTTTTCCGTATGATAGGTTAGTGCGATGAAAATAAAACGAAAACTGGAAGAGCAGAGGAGGATGCAGAGAATCTGGAAAATATATGAGCATCCTCTTTTTATAGAAGGACTGGTAAAGAATAAAGATGCAGAAAAGGAAAGAATATTCTGCCATCATGATATGAACCATTTTCTGGACGTGGCACGTCTGATGTATATTTTTTCGATGGAGCGTGGATATGCCTTTGGAAAAGAAGAGATTTATGCGACGGCATTACTTCATGATATTGGGAAATGGCAGCAGTATAAGGCGGGAGTTCCCCATGAGATAGCGAGTGCTGAAATTGCAAAAAGGATTCTGGAAGAGACTGGATTTACAAAGGAGGAGTCGGACAGGATTCTTTTTGCAATTTTAAGTCACCGGGGCAATGCAGAAGAGACAGAAAATGCAGGGCAGGATAAGTGGCAACTTGCAGAAATCCTTTATGATGCAGATAAGATTTCCCGTGCGTGTTATACGTGTCCGGCTGAGAAGGACTGTAACTGGAGTGGAGAAAAGAAGAATCAGAAAATCATCTGGTAGAAAACGAGGAAACAAAATGAAAATTGGGAATAAAGAATTTGACACAGCAAAACATACTTATATTATGGGAATCCTGAATGTAACACCGGATTCTTTTTCGGACGGGGGAAAGTGGAACGGTTATGATGCGGCAATGCGTCATGCAGAAGAGCTTTTAGAAGGCGGAACCGATATCCTGGATATCGGAGGAGAGTCCACAAGACCAGGACACCAGCAGATTACGTCAGAAGAAGAAATTACAAGAACTGCGCCGGTTATCGAGGCTGTCAAAAAGAATTTTGATGTGCCGGTTTCGATTGATACTTATAAGAGTGATGTGGCAGAGGCAGCACTTCAGGCAGGGGCAGATCTGGTAAATGATATCTGGGGATTCCAGTACGATGAAAAGATGGCAGGTCTTGTGAAAAAATATGATGCGGCATGCTGTCTGATGCATAATAAAAATGAGGCGGTGTACAAGAATTTCCTGAAGGATATGTATGCAGAATTGCAGAAGTGTGTAGATACAGCGAAAGCGGCTGGGATTGAAGATGACCGGATCATGCTGGATCCGGGGGTTGGATTTGGAAAGACCTACGAGATGAACCTGGATGTGATGAAGCATCTGGATCTTTTTAACGGACTTGGATATCCGATGCTTCTTGGAACTTCCAGAAAATCCATGATCGGTCTGACACTGGATCTGCCGGTAACAGAAAGAGAAGAAGGAACTCTTGTCACAACCGTGATGGCAGTACAGAGTCATTATGGATTTGTGCGCGTTCATGATGCTGAGAAAAACCGCAGAGCGATCAAGATGACAGAAGTGATTCTGGCAAGAGAGTAAGCAGGAGAAAAAGATGGATCAGATAAAAATTGAAAACCTGGAAATATTTGCAAATCATGGGGTGTATCCGGAAGAAAACAGACTGGGACAGAAGTTTCTGGTTTCCTGCATTTTGTATGTGGATACACGCAAGGCGGGAAAAACGGATGACTTGGAAGCGTCTGTGAATTACGGAACCATTTCCCATCTGATAAAAGAAAAGATGGAAGAGAAGAATTACAGGCTGATCGAAGCAGTAGCAGAGCAGCTTGCAGAAGAGATCTTATTATTTGATGAGAAGATCCGGAAAGTCATGGTGGAAGTAAAGAAACCATGGGCACCGGTAGGACTGCCGCTTGAGACGGTTTCCGTGAAGATTGAACGTTGCTGGAATGAAGCGTTTATCGCACTCGGATCGAATATGGGTGATAAGAAAAAATACATTGAGAATGCGGTAGAAGAGCTGAAAAATGAAAAACTTTGTAGAGTCCTGAAGGTATCGAAACTGATCGGAACCGAGCCATATGGTGTGACGGATCAGGATGAATTCCTGAACGGGGCACTGAAAATGGAAACACTGCTTACCCCGCATGAGCTTCTGGAGCTGTTGCACCGAATTGAGCAGGAAGCCGGAAGAAAGCGGATCCGCAGATGGGGACCGAGAACACTGGATCTGGACATCATTTTCTATGGGGATCAGATCATTGAAGAGGATGATTTATGTATACCACATATCGATATGCAGAACAGGGAATTTGTGCTTGGACCAATGTGTGAGATCGCACCGCATAAACGGCATCCGGTTTTGAAGGAAACGATGACGGAAATGCTTGTAAAGTTAAAGGGTAATAATTGACTTCTTATCGGGAGAGGATTATACTAAAAATATTGTGGGGAATCCCAACTGAATTGAAGAGAGGTATAGAAATGGAAGAAAAAAAGAATCTCTGGAGCTCTTATGATGAAGCTGCCAAAAAAGAACTTCATGAAATCAATGAAAAGTACAAAGCTTGCCTGGATGCCGGAAAGACAGAGCGTGAATGCGTAAAGCTTGCGGTTGAGATGGCGAAAGAAGCAGGATATCAGGATATCAAAGATGTTCTGAAAGAAGGAAAGAGCCTGAAAGCAGGAGATAAAGTATATGCGGTATGCATGGAAAAAATGCTTGCCATGTTCCGTATGGGCGAAGAACCGCTTTCAAACGGTATGAATATCCTTGGAGCTCATATCGATTCACCACGTATTGATGTGAAACAGAATCCATTATATGAAAGTGAAGGAATGGCTTATCTGGATACACATTACTATGGTGGAATCAAAAAATACCAGTGGGTAACAGGACCGATGGCACTTCATGGTGTTGTTGCGAAAAAAGATGGAAGCGTAGAAGAGATCAGCATTGGGGAAAAAGAGTCTGATCCGGTATTTGTTATTACAGACCTTCTTGTTCATCTTGCAGCAAACCAGATGTCAAAGAAAGCAAGTGAAGTGATTGAAGGAGAAAAGCTGGATCTTCTGATTGGAAACAGTCCGCTTGATAAAGCGGAGGGACTTGATGAAGAAGAAAAAGAAACGATCAAGGCTAACGTACTTTATATTTTAAAAGAGAACTATGGAATCGAAGAAGAGGATTTTGCATCGGCTGAGCTGGAAATTGTTCCGGCCGGAAAGGCAAGAGACTGTGGATTTGACCGCAGCATGATCCTTTCTTATGGACAGGATGACAGAGTCTGCGCATTTACTTCTCTGTTCGCTATGCTGGATGTGGAAAATGCAAAGCGTACAGGATGCTGTCTGTTAGTAGATAAAGAAGAGATCGGAAGCGTCGGAGCAACAGGAATGCATTCTCGTTTCTTTGAAAATACAGTTGCAGAGCTTGTTGCACTTACAGAAGGTGAATCTGAACTGAAGGTACGCCGTGCACTTGCTAATTCAAGAATGCTTTCTTCTGACGTAAGTGCTGCTTATGATCCGATGTTTGCAGAAGCATTTGAAAAGAGAAGTGCCGCTTTCTTTACAAAGGGACTTGCATTCAACAAGTTTACAGGAAGCCGCGGAAAGAGCGGATCCAATGATGCAAATGCAGAATATCTTGCAAGACTGCGCAAGGTGATGGACGATGCAGGCGTTACTTACCAGTTCGCAGAACTTGGTAAAGTCGATGTAGGCGGCGGCGGAACCATCGCATATATTATGGCAAATTATGGTATGGAAGTGATCGACAGCGGTGTTGCTGTACTTTCCATGCATGCACCTTATGAAGTCAGCAGCAAAGCTGATGTGTATGAAGCAGTAAAGGGATACAGAGCATTCCTTCTGAATATGTAAGAGATGAAAAGAACTCAGGCAAAACAATGGATACAGTCCGGTTTTGCCTGAGTTTTTTCTGATAATAACAAAATTTATAGTATATAAAAGAAATTTAATTACGGAGAATTTTTTTATAGAAGAAATCACTTGAAGAAATTGAACTCTTCGATAAATTCACTTTTTTTGTACGAAAAAAAGTACATAAGGGTTGACTATCACAGTTAAAACATTTACAATATTAGTGCGGTAAAATCCGTTTTTTAAGGGCGATATAAGATATGAAAAGAGCAGACAGTTACCAGTCTGACTGTGATTTTCAAGTTTTATATATATCAATTACCAATAACGAGGAGGAACTGTAAAATGGCAACAAAATGGGTTTATATGTTTACAGAAGGTAATGCCGATATGAGAAACCTGCTTGGTGGAAAAGGCGCTAACCTTGCTGAAATGACAAACTTAGGTCTTCCAGTGCCACAGGGCTTCACAATCACAACAGAAGCTTGTACTCAGTATTATGAGGACGGAAGACAGATCAATGAAGAAATCATGGCTCAGATCATGGAAGCTATTACAAAGATGGAAGGAATCACAGGAAAGAAATTCGGTGATAAAGAGAATCCACTTCTTGTTTCCGTTCGTTCTGGTGCAAGAGCATCTATGCCTGGTATGATGGATACAATCCTGAACCTTGGTCTTAACGAAGACGTTGTCAATGTACTTGCTGAAAAATCAGGCAACCCACGTTGGGCTTGGGACTGCTACAGAAGATTTATTCAGATGTACTCTGACGTAGTTATGGAAGTAGGTAAAAAATACTTCGAAGAACTGATCGACAAGATGAAAACTGAAAGAGGCGTTAAACAGGACGTTGAACTTACAGCAGAAGATCTTCACGAATTAGCTAACCAGTTCAAGGCAGAATATAAAGAAAAAATCGGTGCTGAATTCCCGACAGATCCAAAGGAACAGTTAATGGGAGCTATCAAAGCCGTATTCCGTTCATGGGACAACCCGAGAGCAAATGTATACCGTCGTGACAACGATATCCCGTATTCATGGGGAACTGCTGTTAACGTACAGATGATGGCATTTGGTAACATGGGTGATGACTGTGGTACAGGTGTTGCATTTACACGTGACCCAGCTACAGGAAATAACGGACTGTTCGGAGAATTCCTTACAAATGCTCAGGGAGAAGACGTAGTTGCAGGTGTTCGTACACCAATGCACATTTCAGAAATGGAACAGAAATTCCCAGAAGCATTCAAACAGTTCAAAGAAGTATGCAAGACTCTGGAAACACATTACAGAGATATGCAGGATATGGAGTTTACTGTAGAACATGGTAAACTGTACATGCTTCAGACACGTAATGGTAAGAGAACAGCTCAGGCTGCTCTTAAGATTGCTTGCGATCTCGTTGATGAAGGAATGAGAACCGAAGAAGAAGCAGTTGCTATGATCGATCCTCGTAACCTTGATACACTGCTTCATCCACAGTTCGATGCAGCTGCACTGAAAGCTGCTGTACCGATGGCTAAAGCACTTGGAGCATCTCCAGGAGCTGCTTGTGGTAAGATCGTCTTCACAGCTGATGATGCTGTAGAATGGGCTGCAAGAGGAGAAAAAGTTGTTCTTGTACGTCTTGAAACATCACCGGAAGATATCACAGGTATGAAGTCTGCTCAGGGTATCCTGACAGTTCGTGGTGGTATGACATCACACGCAGCCGTTGTTGCACGTGGTATGGGAACATGCTGTGTATCTGGTTGTGGTGACATCAACATGGATGAAGAAAACAAGAAATTCACACTTGGTGGAAAAGAATACCATGAAGGAGATGCAATCTCTCTTGATGGATCTACAGGTAACATTTATGACGGAATCATCCCGACTGTAGACGCTACAATTGCAGGTGAATTCGGAAGAATCATGGGATGGGCTGACAAGTACAGAACTATGAAAGTTCGTACAAATGCTGATACACCAGCTGATGCTAAGAAAGCCCGCGAACTTGGTGCTGAAGGTATCGGACTTTGCCGTACAGAGCATATGTTCTTCGAAGGCAACAGAATTGATGCATTCCGTGAAATGATCTGCTCTGAAACAGTAGAAGAAAGAGAAGCTGCACTTGCTAAGATCCTTCCGGAACAGCAGGGAGACTTCGAAAAACTTTATGAAGCACTGGAAGGAAATCCGGTTACTATCCGTTTCCTTGATCCACCGCTTCATGAATTCGTTCCAACAGAAGAAGAAGATATCAAGAAACTTGCTGATGCACAGGGCAAATCTGTTGACCAGATTAAAGCAATCATCAGCTCTCTGCACGAATTCAACCCAATGATGGGACATCGTGGATGCCGTCTTGCTGTAACTTATCCGGAAATCGCTAAGATGCAGACAAGCGCAGTTATCCGTGCTGCTATCAATGTTAAGAAAGCTCATCCGGATTGGAATGTTAAACCGGAAATCATGATCCCGCTGGTTGGCGATATCAAAGAGCTTAAATATGTTAAGAAGTTTGTAGTAGAAACAGCTGACGCTGAAATCGCTGCTGCAGGAAGCGACCTTGAGTACGAAGTTGGTACAATGATCGAAATTCCTAGAGCTGCTCTTACAGCTGATGACATCGCAAAAGAAGCTGACTTCTTCTGCTTCGGTACAAACGACCTTACACAGATGACATACGGATTCTCACGTGATGATGCTGGTAAGTTCCTTGACGCTTACTATGACGCTAAGATCTTCGAGAACGATCCATTTGCTAAACTTGACCAGACAGGTGTTGGTAAACTTATGAAGATGGCTATCGAACTCGGAAAACCGGTTAATCCGAAACTTCACGTTGGTATCTGTGGAGAACATGGTGGAGATCCAAGCTCTGTAGAATTCTGCAACAGCATTGGTCTTGATTATGTATCTTGCTCACCATTCCGTGTACCGATCGCTCGTCTGGCTGCTGCACAGGCTGCAATCGCACAGAAGAATGCAAAATAAGCATATTGCGTATAGCAAGAAATAAATAATAAGAGGGCGTGTGAAAAAAACTTTCGTTTTTTCACACGCTCTCTTATTTTATCTAGTTATAGATTAGAAATATTAAATTATGATTAAAATGAAAATTTTACTGTTCTTTTCAGAATATATATGATACACTGAATCCACCAAATCAAAAAATCTTTTATCAAATCATTTTTGCAAAGAGTAAATTGATTGCAAATTATTACAAGCTAAAACAAATCAAGACAGTCTAATTAAATAGATTGATTATAATTCCAAAAAATGAAAATAAATCAAGAAGTTTCCAGAAATGGATTGATTGTATACCGGAAAAATGAAAATAAATCAAGAAGATGATGGAAATAAATTGGTTGTATTCTCAAAAACTCAAAGAAAATCAAGAAGATTACAGAAATGAGTTGATTGTAATTGACAAAACTCGAAATAAATCAAGAAGATTATAGAAATAAGTTGATTATAATTTTCAAAATTCGAAACAAATCAAGAAAATTCTCGAAATGAATTGATTAGGATTTGAAAAATAGAAAAGCAAAGGAGAAATGTTTATATATATGTATGAATTAGAAAACATGCTTCTTCAGATGCAGGAACATTTGGAGAAAGTTGTTACGCAAGCTAAAGCTGATTTGAATACAACAGTACCAGAAGGACACCTCAGAATTTCAATAGATAAAAATAAGCCGCGCTATTATCAATGTATAGATGATAACAAAGGAGTCTACATTCCAAGAGATAATAAAGAATTGCCAAAGTGCCTGGCGCAAAAAGGTTATAATAAGGCAGTGGTAAAAAAGGGAGAAGCAAGGCTTAAACAAATAAAGAGAATAACAAAAAATTATTCAGATGATGAGATTGAGAAAATTTATACGTCTATGAATAAAGCGAGACAATTACTGGTAACTCCGATCGAACCAACATGGGATCAGCTGCTTACAAAGTGGTATGAAGAAGAATATCAGGGGAAAGAGTTCAAGGAGGGAACACCATTAATTCTTACTGAGAAGGGAGAACGTGTCAGATCAAAGTCAGAGAAGATATTAGCAGATTATTTTTATAGAAAGAATATTCTTTACAAATATGAAAAGCCACTTCATCTGAAAGGGTATGGTACCGTGTATCCGGATTTTACATTTTTGTCAAGAAAGACTTACCGGGAAATATATTGGGAACATGAAGGAATGATGGATAAACAGGATTATGCAAGAGCAGCAGTGCGTAAAATTGAATCCTATCAAATAAATCATATATATCCTGGGGAGCGGTTGATCATAACTTTCGAAACAGAACAAAATATATTAAATTCAAAGATAATAGAGAATCTGATAGAAAAATATTTGTTATGAAGCTGAGGAGGATGATATAATTAACATGTTGGATTAAAGATATTTTGTGGAAAGTAGATGGATAAAGAAGAACTAGGAGAAATGATTATGGCGTTTTTTTATCTTATTAGACATGGAGAACCAGATTATGGTAATATGTTAGAAAAAGGATTTTATGGATTTGGACGTTCTTTTGCACCGCTTTCAGAAACAGGGTTTAAGCAAGTTGAAAAAACTGCAAAAGACAAGCGTTTAAAAACAGCAGAATTAATTGTATCATCGCCCTATACTAGAGCTTTACAAACGGCAGCAATTATTTCAAGAGAAACAGGTTTGAAAATTAATGTTGAAATTGATTTGCATGAATGGCAAGTTGATAAAACAAATCAAATTACTACTTCAGAAGAAGTGATTGCTTTAACAAAAGAATTTAATGATAATAAAGGAACATATCCAAAGAATCAGCAATTAAGGTGGGAAACTTTGGATGAAATGAGAAATAGGATACAGAGAGTGGCCGATAAATATGCAAATTATAATAAGGTGATTTTAGTAGGACATGATATGGCTTTTAGAACACTTACTTATATAAAGAAAATAAGACCTGCAGAAATTGTAGAATTAGAGTATTTTAGTGGGCAGAGTAAGTGTGAGTATTTTTTCTCCTAAAATATTATAATGTGGCTTGAATATACGATGAGATGGGAAGTGGAAACGAAATGGAATTAGTAAACGGAAGACCAACAGACACACAAGGCAGATTGGATAAGGAAATCCGCGTATATGATTTCCTGGATTCGCTAGGAGTCAGCTACCAGAGAATCGACCATGAAGCCGCAATGACAATGGAGGCATGCGAGGAAATCGACCGGACGCTGGAGGCGACGATCTGCAAGAATCTGCTTTTATGCAACCGACAGGAGACACAGTTTTATTTACTGATGCTTCCGGGAGATAAGGTGTTTAAAACAAAGGATCTGTCAGCGCAGATCGGTTCGTCCAGACTTTCTTTTGCAAAAGCGGAGTATATGGAACAATATCTGGACATCACGCCGGGATCTTTAAGTGTGCTTGGACTGATGAATGATAAGGACAAGATGGTACGGCTTCTGATTGATGAAGATGTGCTTACAGGAGAATATATCGGATGTCATCCATGTATCAATACATCGAGTCTCAGACTTAAGACAAAAGATCTGGTAGAGAAGATTATTCCGGCAATGGAACATGAGCCGACCATCGTGAAGCTGTAAATCCGCCAGAAAACGAAAGGGTAGCAGAAACAGCAATATAGAAACAGAAAGATTTTTGACAGTGCAAATATAAAAACTGGATAATGAAAAATATTACAAAATCTATATAAAAAAGAAAATAAATTCATGCAAAATTCATATAAAAAAAGAAAGAAACACCTTGACGAAAAGAAAGATTTCTCTTAAAATATGAAAGGTTGTGCTAAAGAAGAACAACTGCCGTGCAGAATCATCTGGATACAGACGGATATGCGGCAGTTTTATTATGTGACATAGTATAGAATTGCACATATATTACAGTCTATATTTATGACACAGTCAATTTAGTGAAAATTATATTTTATCATGCAAATAAAGGAGAGATATACGGATGAAGTATGATGTAATTATTATCGGTGCCGGACCAGGCGGGATTTTTGCTGCTTATGAGTTGATGAAAAAGAAACCAGACTGCAAGATCGCAGTATTTGAAGAGGGTTATCCGCTGGAAAAGAGAAAATGTCCGATTGATGGCGAAAAAGTAAAGAGCTGTATCAACTGCAAACGCTGCTCGATCATGTGCGGATTTGGCGGAGCCGGAGCATTTTCAGATGGAAAATACAATATCACCAATGATTTCGGCGGAACTTTATTTGAGTATATCGGTAAAAAACAGGCTGTTGAGCTGATGAAGTACGTCGATGAGATCAATATGGAAAATGGTGGAGAAGGGACAAAACTGTACTCCACAGCCGGAACAAAATTTAAAAAGCTTTGTCTTCAGAACAAGCTGAATCTTCTGGATGCATCTGTACGTCATCTGGGAACAGATATCAATTATGTCGTTCTTCAGAATCTTTATGATCAGATGAAGGATAAAATGGACTTCTTCTTTGATGCACCGGTTGAGACAATCGAGATCACTGATGGCGGATACCGCATTGTATGTGAAAATGGCGCTTATGAATGTAAGAAATGTGTGGTTTCTGTCGGACGAAGCGGAAGCAAATGGATGGAAAAGGTCTGCAAGGATCTTGCAATCCCGACCAAATCAAACCGCGTGGATATTGGTGTCCGTGTAGAGCTTCCGGCAGTGATCTTCGCACACCTGACAGATGAGCTTTACGAGAGCAAGATCGTATACCGTACAGAAAAATTTGAGGACAATGTGCGTACTTTCTGTATGAATCCGAACGGTATTGTGGTAAATGAAAATACCAACGGTATCATCACAGTAAACGGACACAGTTATGAAGGAAATGAAAAAAAGACGGACAACACCAACTTTGCCCTTCTGGTTGCAAAGCATTTCTCTGAGCCATTTAAGGACAGTAACGGATATGGTGAAAGTATCGCAAGACTTTCCAATATGCTAGGCGGTGGTGTGATCGTACAGCGTTTTGGTGATCTGGTACGTGGAAGAAGAAGTACAGAAAAGCGTATTGAAGAAGGTCTGGTAACACCAACCTTATCAGCAACGCCTGGTGATCTGAGTCTGGTTCTTCCAAAGCGAATCATGGATGGAATCATTGAGATGATCTATGCTCTGGATAAGGTAGCACCTGGTACAGCAAATGACGATACCCTTCTCTATGGTGTGGAAGTAAAATTCTACAATATGGAAGTAGAGATCGATAAAAATCTGGAAAGCTGCCATAAGGGACTGTATGTGATCGGTGACGGAAGTGGTGTTACACATTCTCTGTCCCATGCATCTGCAAGTGGTGTTTATGTTGCGAGACATATTATCAGCGAAGAAGAATAGTCTGCAAATAAAAAGTCGGACTGGGATGGAAAAGTAAAATAAAGAGAAAATTAAAAACCGTAAATCCGGAGATTTGCAGTATTGTAAAGAGCAAATCCGGATTTACGGTTTTTGTTGTATCGAAAAAGTAGTAGAACTTTTTGATGCAGATATGCCTATTTTTTTATGGTTGCCCGCCGGTAAGTCATATAGGCGATTACAGCAGTTGCAAATTCGGTAATTCCGAATGCGTACCAGATTCCGGAAGCCCCGAAGATCCGGCTTAAGATAAATGCGGCCGGAATAATGATGATCGTATATCTGCACAGTGAGATGAGCAGGGACGGTGTTCCCTTTCCAAGTCCTTCGAGTGCACCAGAGCTGGTGATGGACACGGAAGAAACTAAAAATCCGAGGCTGATAATCCGAAGTGCTATTCCTCCTGCCTGAATGGTTTCCGGATTAGAACTGAACAGTGCGATCAGTGAATCCGGGAAGAGCTGGCAGAAAACGGTACCAAAGAGCATGATCCCAAGACTCAGATAAAGGGTATCGGCAAACAGTCTGTGGACACGCTTTGTCTCACCGGCACCGTAGTTGTATCCGATCAGCGGACGCATTCCCTGGATGATTCCATTTGCCGGAAGATACAGGAAGGTCTGAAGCTTGTAATAGATTCCGAGCACCACCACGTAAATCTGGGAGTAGGCGGAGAGAATCCCATTTAGTGCGGTGATAAGCAGGGATGGAAGTGCCATATTCAAAGTGGCAGGGATTCCAACCGCGTAAAGCCGTCCAGCCATGGCACGGTCTACGTGGCAGCTTTTATGAATCTTCACCGGAAGCGGTCTGGTAAAATAAAAGGCAAGGTACAGTACCAGTGTGACAACCTGACCAAGACCGGTTGCAAGTGCGGCTCCTTCAATTCCCATTTTCGGGAACGGTCCGATTCCGAAGATCAGAAGTGGATCCAGTACGATATTGAAAATACATCCGCTCATCATGCAGATCATGGACACGCGCATCCGTCCGACTGCCTGGAAAATTTTTTCCCAGGTAATTTCAAGAGAGATTACAATGGAAAATCCAAATGCGATCCGGGAGTAGGCATTTCCCATCTGAATAACGGTCACGTCTTTTGTAAAAATCTGTAAAAACAGCGGCATTACGGCAATTGTGACTACGGTAAGAACAATACCGTGGATGACAGAGAGAAAAAGTCCCTGTGTGGCAGCTGCATCCGCTTTTTTCTGATCCTGGGCGCCAAGGAAAAAGGAGATGGCGGCATTGATTCCGATTCCAAAGCCGACACCGACCGAGGTGATAAAATTTTGGATCGGGTAGACTAAAGACAGAGCAGTCATTGCTTCTTCACTGATCCGTGCAACGAAATAGCTGTCAACAATATTATAAAGGGAGTTGACCATCATTGAAATCACCATTGGCAGAGCCATGGAAAGCAGAAGTGGCAGAATCGGTTTTTCTTTCATGTAAGTCTGGTTCATAAACATTCCTCCTGATAAATGTAAAGCATAAGGTACAAAATCTGTAAAAAAGGGCAGAAGCCCGATATATAAAAAGCCACATAACTGTCGCTGTATGCAACAAGTTATGTGGCGAAAAGTAGATATCTATTTTGATATCCAGAAAAATCCACAAAGATTTTGGTATAAAATTACACAGATAGTTATTTTAAAAATTTTCCTTCCATTTGTCAATATCTTTTTCAAAAAATAACAATTAAAATATTGACAAAAAAGTAAGCCTAAACTAACATAAGTGTATGAAATATAACATCACTACGATATGAGTAACTAAAGGAAGGAGTAGAGGAATGTTTTTAGAGATTAAGGGGATCAAAAAGTCGTTTGGAACAGGCGACAGCCGGGTAAATGTTCTGAAAGGATTTGATCTGGAAATTGAAAGAGGAGAGTTTTGTGTGCTTCTGGGACCATCCGGTTCCGGAAAATCGACTCTTCTGAATATTATAGGCGGTATTGACGGGGCAGATGAAGGAAGTATTACGATTGATGGAGAACAGCTGGAGGATATGACAGAGAAGAAGCTGTCCCTGTACCGGAGAAAGCATCTGGGTTATATATTCCAGATGTACAATTTGATTCCAAACCTGACACTTAGAGAAAATATTGAAATCGGTGCTTATTTAAGTAATCGTCCGCTGGATGTGGATGAGCTGATGCAAACGCTGGGTATTTATGAACATCAGAACAAGCTGCCGAACCAGCTTTCCGGAGGACAGCAGCAGAGAACCGCGATTGGACGTGCAATTGTCAAAAATCCGGACATCCTGCTCTGTGATGAGCCAACCGGTGCGCTGGATTATAAGACATCCAAGGAAATCCTGAAGCTGATCGAAACAGTCAATCAGAAATATGGGAATACCATTGTTATGGTTACCCATAACGATGCAATCAAGGATATGGCAGACCGGGTGGTAAAACTTCGTGATGGAATGATCCGCAAAAATTACTGTAATGAGCATAAACTTTCTGCAAGTGAGCTGGAATGGTAAGGAGGACGCGTGTTATGAAGAGTCCGTTGAGAAAACGGCTTCCGAGAGAACTGAAGGGAGAAATTGGAAAATACCTGGTGGTTCTGATCCTTATGATTGTAACGATTGGGTTTGTATCCGGCTTTCTGGTTGCTGACGGAAGCATGATAAAAGCATATAATGAAGGCTTTGAGAAATACAAGATTGAAGATGGAAATTTCCGGGTAAAGAAAAAAATTACCAAAGCACAACAGGAAAACATCGAGAAAAATGGTGTGACACTGTATGAAAACTTTTATCTGGAAGAGGCACTGGATAATGGAAGTACCATGCGTATTTTCAAAAACAGGGAAGAGATCAACCTGGTGTGCCTGATGGAAGGAAAGCTTCCTGAAAAAGCAGGAGAAATGGCAATTGACCGTATGTATGCGGACAATAATAAGATTTCTGTCGGAGATACACTGAAAAGTGGTTCACAAAAGTGGAAAGTCACAGGATTTGTGGCACTGTCTGACTATAGCTGCCTGTTCCAGAACAATAATGACAGCATGTTTGATGCAATCAAATTCGGGGTATCGGTTGTAACACCGGAAGAGTTTGAATCTCTGAATCAGGATAAGATTCAGTACAGTTATTCCTGGGTGTATGACAAAGCACCGGAAAATGAAAAACAGGAAAAAAAGATGTCGGAAGATCTGATGGAAGCACTGGGGGAAGAAGTCACTCTGGAGTCTTTTGTGCCACAGTATCTGAACCAGGCAATTACATTTACCGGTGATGATATGGGGAGTGACCGTGCAATGATCACAATGCTCCTCTATATGATCATTGTGATCATTGCGTTTGTATTTGGAATCACGATCAGCAATACGATCCGTAAAGAAGCAGGCGTGATCGGAACTCTGCGGGCTTCCGGGTATACAAGAAAAGAACTGATCGGACATTACATGGCACTTCCGGTGATCGTTACGCTGATCGGTGCGGTGGTCGGAAATATTCTGGGTTATACAGCACTGAAAAATGTATGTGCGGGGATGTATTATGGAAGCTATAGTCTGCCGACCTATGTGACAGTATGGAATGCAGAGGCTTTCTGGATGACAACGGTGGTTCCGGTGCTGATCATGCTGGTAGTCAACTATGGAATCCTTCGTTACAAGCTGAGGCTTTCACCGCTGAAATTCCTGAGAAGAGATCTTTCTGGAAGCAGGCGGAAAAGAGCAGTCCGGCTAAGTCCGAAGCTTGGAATTTTCCATCGATTCCGGCTCCGTGTGATCTTCCAGAATATGAGCAATTACATTGTACTTTTTATTGGAATCATATTTGCGAATCTGCTTTTATTCTTTGGACTTTTGCTGCCGTCAGTACTTTCGCACTATCAGCAGGATATCCAGAGCAATATGCTTGCAAAATACCAGTATATGCTGGAGGTTCCGGTAAGTGCGATGAGCGGAAACAAACTGGACAGTATGCTGGAGCTTTTACAGTTCTCTTATGGAACAAAGACGGAGAATGAAGACGCGGAAGCATTCAGTGCGTATTCGCTGGAAACACTGCCGAGCAAATATAAGACAGATGAAGTGATCCTGTACGGAATCAAACCGGACAGTAAATATATCGATGCAGATCTGGAGGACAGTGAGGGTGTCTATATTTCCAGTGCCTATGCAGAGAAGTTTCTGTTGAAGCCGGGCGATTCAATCACGTTGAAAGAAAAATATGAAAAGACAAAGTATACATTCAAGGTTAAAGGAATCTACAAATACAGCGGTGGAATCTGTGTATTTATGCCACAGGAGCAGTTGAATGATACCTTTGATATGGGAAACGATTATTTCAGTGGATATTTTTCCGATTCGAAGATCAAGGATATTGATGAGAAATACATTGGCTCTGTACTTGATCTGGAAGCACTGACAAAGATTTCGAGACAGCTGGATGTATCTATGGGAAATATGATGGGGATGGTCAACACTTTTGCAATCGGTATTTATATGGTTGTGATCTATCTGTTGTCCAAGATCATTGTTGAGAAAAATGCACAGGCTATTTCCATGACGAAGATCCTGGGATATACCAATGGAGAGATCAGCAGGCTTTATATCTGGTCGACGACGATCGTGGTGATCATCTGTCTGCTTCTCAGCCTGCCGATTGAGAAAGCAGTTATGAATGTGCTGTTCCGGGAAATGATGCTGACTAGTATTTCCGGCTGGATCGCGCTTTGGATCGATCCGAAGATCTATGTGGAAATGTTCCTGATCGGGATTGGAACCTATGCAGTTGTGGCAATGTTAGAATATCGAAGGATTAAACATGTGCCGATGGATGAGGCACTGAAAAATGTAGAGTAAGGGAGTAAAAGAAGAGAATTAAGGTACGGATCAGGGCAGACTAAGCTGCCCTGTAGATTGCCGGGACAATCTCGCGGAGGAGAGCAAGAAGCGCCTGAAACTGTGCGTGATGATAAATATTTTTCCGATAGACAGCACAGATGTCCCTGGTGTCATGAAAGTGATCCGGGGTAAAGAAATGAATGTCCGGAAAGGAAGTAGTCCGTGCATAAATTTCAGGAAGAAAGGCAATCCCCATCCCTCGTCTTGCAAGAGAAAAGGCAGTATTACTGCTGGTGCAGATGCAGCGGATATTTGGATGGAAAGCAGCAGTATCGCAGATCTTCCGGCTGATCTTTCCGAGATCGTGATCTTCTGAAAGCAGAATAAAAGGAACTGCAGATAACGCAGGCAAATGAATTTGAGGAGTGGCAGAGATGCCCTCCTCTTTTGGTGATGGATCGGAAAAAGGACACAGAGAGTCAGGGATTGCCAGGACAAAACTTTCCTTTACCAGAAGCTCACTCTCAAAATTGATAGTATCCGGGCTGGAAATATCGAGAATCAGATCCAGCTTGTCTTCTTCCAGCATCTGCCGCAGGATGTAGGTCGGCTGCTCAATGATCTGGATATCACAGTTCTCATACATGGAATAAAAGCGTTCCAGAACCGGTGCCAGAAGCCGTTCACTTCGGTGGGGACTGAGACCCAGCCGGATCAGTGTCCGGGAACCGGAAACGATATCACCAAGCTTCCATTCCAACTGGGTATGAGAGTGGAGGGTAGAAACTGCCCATTCATAGAAAAGGGCGCCCGCATAGGTAAGCTTCATTTCGCCACGGTTCCGCTCAAAAAGAGGGGTTCCGGTTTCTTTTTCCAGAGCCTGAATGCTTAAGGAAAGGGAAGGCTGGGAAATATAAAGCTTCTGCGCCGCTTTGGTGATACTTTTTTCTTCGGCAATGGTGATGACATATTGCAGCTGATTCCAGTTCATAAAAAATCCTCCATAGGTTTAAACTATATTTTTAATAATAAAACATATATTTTACTAATGTCAATAGAGATGATAAAGTAAAGAAACAGGAGGAAGAAGAGATGGGTAAAGAGAGAATCAAAAATGGACTGATGCTGTTTGCATTTTTCTTTAAGATAGGATGTTTTACATTTGGAGGCGGATGGAGTATTCTGGCGCAGATGGAGCAGGAGTTTGTAGATAAACGGAAGCTGATCACAAAAGAGGAACTGCTGGATATGGTTGCGGTTGGAAAGTCAGTTCCCGGAATTATGATCACCAATATCAGTATGCTGTTTGGCTATTATGTAGGTGGCTGGTTTGGAGGTGTCTGTGCAGTGCTCGGAATGACCTGTCCGGCGGTTCTGATCCTGTCGTTTGTTACTGCATTTTATAAGGTGCTGAAAAGTAATGTCTGGTGCCATGCGGCACTTCGCGGAATCCGCTGTGCGGTAGTTCCGATTATGGGAAGTGCCGCACTTTCACTGGGGAAAGAAGCGTTCCGCAGAAAATCAGCAATCCCGATCTGTGCGTTAGCACTGGTGCTCTGTGTATTTACGGATATCAGTAATGTGGTGATGATCGTAGCGGGAGTGATACTGGCGCTTTCTATAAGAGCGGTGAAAAAGACAAGAGGAGGACAGACGGCATGATCTATCTCAGACTTTTTACAGCGTTTATGAAAATCGGATTTACCAGCTTTGGCGGAATGTCGATGATCCCGGTTATTATGCAGGAGATGAAGGTCAATCAGTGGATGACAGCGGAGGATCTGACTAACTTGATCGCTATCGCAGAAATGACACCGGGACCGCTTGGGATTAACTGTGCGACTTTTGCCGGGATGCAGACGGCAGGTGTTCTGGGTGGGATTGCAGCGGTTATGGGCGTGCTGATGCCAGCTTATACGCTGACGCTTGGCGTAGCGGTGTGCTTTGCAAAGTTCCGTGGCAATGATATTATGAGCTGTATGTTAAATGTGATCAAGCCAATCTGCATCGCAATGATCCTTGCGGTGATTCTGGATCTGATGCAGGAAAATTATTTTCCGGATGCGAGGATTGACTGGTTTGGGTGCGGGATCGGAGTGGTGATGTTCTATCTGATATTGAAGAAGAACTGGTCTGTACCGAAGGTGATCACTCTTGCGGCGGTGTTTGGAATAGTTGGATATGGTGTGCTTGGGATTAGATAGATTTATAGATAGAACAGGAGCGCCACTGGCGCTCAGCAACGCGCTCGGCGCGAGAATGTGCCGAGGCACAATCTTTTTTAATGCGATTTTACATAACTATGATCATGGGAAAGAAAAAATGATAGAAGAAAGAAAATTTAACCTAAACTTAACATAGATTTGATTGGAATTGCATAGACCACAGATAAAATGGAAAATGAGCTGAAAGGGAAGACATCATTGTAAAAAGTAAGTTTAAAAGATATTAACAAACACAGGGTAAATTGAGAGAGGAATTAATATGAACGAGAAAATTCAGATCATTTTCGGACTGCTTGGCGGTCTGGCAGTTTTTATCTATGGAATGAATATGATGAGTGAATGTCTGCAAAAGGCGGCGGGCGATAAAATGAAAAGCATTCTTGCACTTCTGACGAAGAATCCGCTTCTGGGCGTGCTTGCCGGTGCGCTTACAACCGCGGTACTCCAGAGCAGCAGTGCGACGACAGTTATGGCGATCGGTTTCGTAAGTGCGGGACTGATGAACCTGCCACAGGCAATTTCCATCATTTTTGGTGCAAATATTGGTACAACCATGACAGCACAGATTATTGCGTTTAAGATCAGTGACTATATTTATGTGATTATTTTTATAGGATTTCTGATTTCATTTGTAACAAAATCAGAGAAAGTAAAAAGTATCGGCCAGACGATTTTTGCTTTTGGCCTTTTGTTCCTTGGAATTGAAACAATGGGAGATGTCATGAAACCATTGGCATCCAGTCCGGTATTCACAGACTTGATCGGACGGGTTGCACATATTCCGGTACTTGGTGTGGCAGTTGGTACATTTATGACGCTGGTTGTACAGAGTAGTAGTGCAACGATCGCAGTCTTGCAGAACTTCGCTTCCCAGCCGGGACCGGACGGGGTTACGAGTATACTTGGGCTTGCAGGAGCAATCCCGATTCTTTTAGGTGATAATATCGGTACAACGATCACAGCACTCCTTGCCAGTATCGGACAGTCAAAAGATGCGAAGAGAACCGCTGTGGCGCATTGTA
Source organism: Coprococcus sp. LG101-27 (assembly GCF_027695515.1). Classification (NCBI taxonomy): domain Bacteria; kingdom Bacillati; phylum Bacillota; class Clostridia; order Lachnospirales; family Lachnospiraceae; genus Coprococcus; species Coprococcus sp. LG101-27. The sequence continues at coordinate 977 of NZ_JAQEUJ010000033.1, read as the reverse complement.
TTTTTAATATTTCCGGCTGCTTTTTGTTTATCTGGTTCGTAAAACCATTTGCGGCACTGATCCAGAACATTTCGCCGAAAGGTCCGGAGATTGAAGCGATTTCCAGACAGATTGCAAATGCACATACTGTATTTAACATCACAATGACACTGATCTGGGTATGCCTGATTAAACTGATGGTGAAGATTGTCATGACACTGATCCCGGATGGCAAAAAAGGTGTTGAAGATCCAGGCAGCCCGATTTATCTGGATGAAAATATCATCAGTCAGCCGGCAGCAGCGCTGCAGCTTGTGGCAAAAGAGATTTTCCGTATGAGTGACCAGGTAGGAGATATTCTGAAGAAAACGATTGAGCTTGTGAAAAATGAAGAAGTGAAATCTATTGACGGTCTGAAAGAAAACGGAGAACAGGTTGAACGCCTTGGAAAGTGTATTACCGAATATCTTGCAGCTTTGTTTTCTTCGGGTTCATTGACCGAGCAGCAGGCAGCGCAGACGGCGAGCCTCATGTGTGTACTCAGCGATGTGGAACGTATGGGAACCTTAAGTGTGGAAATGGCAGAATGTATGTTGGAAAGATCAGACCGGAAGTATAAATATACACCGGAAGCGATGGATGAGCTGCAGAAGAGTTTGAAGGTACTGAATAAGATGTTCTGTGATTCTCTGAAGGCACTGCAGGGAGATGATGGTATCGAACCAGGCAAGATGATGAAGCGAAAGGATAAGCTTCTGGATCTGGATATCAAGATGCGGAAAGCGCATATTGAGCGTGTCAATAAAGGAAAATGTAAGGCAAGCCTTACTGCTCCGTTTACCAATATCCTGCATCTGATCGACCGTATGGGAAACAGTTGTATCAATCTTGCGGATGTGGCGGAAAGCGGAACAAGTATGAAATACTTTATGCTGGAAGAAAAATAAGAAGATGGAAAAAGGGGCTGTGAAATAAGTCCCTAAAAGAAATAGGACCAT
>NZ_JAQEUJ010000032.1:0-25446 GCF_027695515.1 Coprococcus sp. LG101-27 | reverse complement strand
CCCTGTGCATCTGTTACTACATACTTAAATTCTTTCATGATTCAACACTCCTGTTCTTTAAAAAATATTTAGAAAATTAATAAGTTACTACTCTGCTTTCAATGGCTTTTTGAGTAATACAATTCCCGCCATTGCTACGACAGCTCCTACAACCAATGCTATCAAAAACATCAATGGATTGTCAATAATTCCGATGACAAAAATTCCTCCATGCGGAGCTCTTGATCCGCATCCAAACATCATGGATAATGCGCCTGCTATTGCAGAACCAACTATACATGGCGGAATGATTCGAAGCGGATCAGATGCTGCAAATGGAATGGCTCCTTCTGTGATAAAAGAAAGTCCCATGATGTAGTTTGTGATACTTGTCTGCTGTTCACTCTTTGTGAAACGGTTTTTAAAAAATGTGGTGGCAAGTGCGATTGCGATCGGTGGAACCATACCTCCGATCATAACAGATGCCATAATATCAAACTGTCCACTTGCGATGGATGCCGTTCCAAATACATATGCCGCTTTGTTGAACGGTCCGCCAAAATCAATGGACATCATACCTGCAAGAACCGCTCCCAGAAGCATCTTGCTGGATTCTCCCATTCCGGAAAGGACATTATTCAGCCAGGTGTTAAATGCTCCAACCGGTGGGTTTACGATAAAGATCATAAATGCTGCCATGATCAGAATCCCAAAGAATGGATACAGAAGAACCGGTTTTGTCCCTTCCAGAGTTTTCGGAAGCTTGTCAAACAATTTCTTCAATCCGATCATCAGGTATCCTGCTGCAAATCCGGCGATCAGTGCACCGAAGAATCCGGATGAAATCCATGCGTCTTCTGCAAGGAATACAGAAGTTCCGGCTTTTGCAAGAAGTCCGCCTACAATACCAGGCATCAATGCCGGTCTGTCACCAATTGCCATTGCAATATAACCGGCAAGGATCGGGAACATCATCCCAAACGCTGTATTTCCAACGGTGTTGAAGAATTTTGCAAGTGGAGTTCCACTACCAAATGCTGCTGTACCTGCATTTGCACCGTCAACCAGAAAAGAAAGTGCGATCAGGATTCCACCGCCGATTACGAACGGAAGCATATGGGATACTCCATTCATCAGGCTTTTATAAATCTTGCGTCCGATGGTATCTCCGTCAGATGACGCACCACCCTCTTCTGTTGCTCCACCCTTGCTGTGATAAACTGGAGCATTTCCACTCAAGGCACGTTCGATCAGCTCCTGTGCTTTGTTGATTCCGTCAGATACCTTTGTACTGATCAGCGGCTTGCCGTCAAATCTTGCCATTGCGACATCCTTGTCGGCTGCAATGATGATACAGTCACAGGCAGCGATTTCTTCCGGTGTCAGTACGTTCTTGGCACCACCAGATCCGTTTGTTTCTACCTTGATGGTAACTCCCATTTCTTTCGCTTTCTTTTCCAGACCTTCCGCCGCCATGTAAGTATGGGCGATACCGGTCGGGCATGCGGTAACTGCGAGGATCTGATACGGTTTTGCAGATGCATCCGCCGGAGCTTCTGCTTTTTCTTCTGCTTCTTCCGGGAATTTTTCTTTCTCGGCTGCATCAACATAAGCAAGAAATTCATCAACATCCTTTGCATGAAGCAGCTTGTTTCTGAAATCCTCATCCATCAGAAGCATGGACAGACGACTGAGTACTTCCAGATGTACATTGTCCTCTGTATTCGGTGCTGCGATCAGGAAAATAAGGTATGCCGGTTCTCCGTCCAGAGAATCGTAATCTACACCCTCCGGAAGTACCATGGCTGCAAGTCCCGGTGCGCTTACCGCTTCAGTCTTGCCATGCGGGATTGCAATGCCTTCACCAATTCCTGTAGTTCCTTCTTCTTCTCGTTTAAAGACGGTTTCACGATAGGTGTCAATGTCATTGATGTTCCCGCCTTCTGCCATCAGATCGACCATTTCACGGATGACCTGCTCTTTGGAATCTGCCTTGCCATCGAGGCAAATACTTTGCTTTTTGAGTAAGTCTGTAATCTTCATCTTGTCATTCCTCCCATTTGATTTTATATATGGTACACTTCTGCCGGTTCTCCAAGAAGTGCAACAATCTCATCTCTTGTAGCAAGCCACGAACAGAATGCCGAAGCGCTTCCTGCCGCCACACCCAGGCGAAATGCTTTTTCCATATCTTTTGTATTCAGATATCCGGTAATAAATCCTGCCACCATAGAATCACCTGCGCCAACAGAATTGACAACCTTTCCTTTCGGAGGCATGGTCTCATAGACTTTTCCATCCTTTGTCACAAGGATCGCTCCGTCACCTGCCATGGATACCAGTACATGCTGTGCTCCAAGTGCCTGTAACTTCTTCGCATGAATGATGATGTCTTCTTTTCTCTTCAGTTCTACGTTAAACATCTCACCTAACTCATGGTTGTTCGGTTTGATCAGGAACGGATGATATTTCATAACTTTTAAAAGAAGATCCTTGGTTGCATCCACTACAAAACGGATTTCTTTTTCGGAAAGTCTCTCCAGGATTCTCTCATAAATATCTTCCGGCAGAGTATTCGGAATACTTCCTGCAAGGATCAGTACATCGCCTTCTTCCAGCTTATCCAGCTTTTCATATAATGCCTGGATTGCTTCTTCTGTGATAACCGGTCCCTGTCCGTTGATCTCAGTCTCAGTTCCTGCATTGATCTTTACATTGATTCGGCTATTACCTTCTTTTAACGGGATAAAATCTGTCTCACATCCGAACTCTTCCAGCATCTTTTCCAGTACATCTCCGGTAAATCCTGCCTTGAATCCAAGCGCTTTGCTCTTAAGTCCCAGATTGGAAAGGATCACAGATACGTTGTTTCCTTTTCCTCCCGGATAGATATGTTCGCTTGTTGTCCGGTTGATCTCTCCCGGGATCAGCTGATCTGCCTGTACCACATAGTCCAAAGACGGGTTAAATGTCACTGTGTAAATCATTATTTTGCAACCTCCACAATATTTTTATATTTGTTAAATGTAGCATCCTTAAGCTTTGTTGTAATGATGTCCACTGCATCCAGTTCTGAAAATGTTACCGGTGCTACCTGACCGAATTTGGTTGAATCTGCAAGGATGTAAGCCTTTGCGCTTCTTAAGATCGCCATCTCTTTGATCGCAGCCTCCCGGATATCTGGTGTGGTGCATCCACTCTCTATATGAATCCCATTGGTTCCGAAGAATCCTTTTGTGAAATGGTATCTTCCCAGGGTTTTCATTGCTTCCTCTCCGACCAGTGCCAGCGTTGCTTCTTTTAATTCCCCACCGATCAGATAAACTATACATCCTTTCTGTGTCAGCTTCTTCGCATGCATGATTCCGTTTGTCACATACACAGCGTCCTGCTCTGTCAGGAAATCAATCAGGAAATCCGTGGTCGTTCCGGCATCGATATAGACGAAATCATCTTTTTCAATCAGAGATGATGCATACTTTCCGATCTGCACCTTTTCATCAATGTTCAGATCCTGTCTGACTGCAACAGATTCATCTCTGGTGTACTGCGCCATATTGACTGCGGTTGCACCACCATGTACCTTGATCAGCTTTCCTTTTTTATGAAGTGTTGTCAGATCTCTTCGTATCGTTGACTCTGACATATCCAGAAGCTCGGTCAGTTCCTGAACAGTGATTGTCTTGTGTTCATTCACTAATTTCAGAATTTCACTGAATCTTTCTTCTGCAAGCACTTATCTCACCTCCATTTCGACTGGTTATGACTGATTTATTCAATTGTATTTTATATTTCAGTCATTTTCAATCATTTGCTTTCTTTTTCGTTCATCTTTAGCTCTAATATATCGCCTTTTTCAGTCAAAGTCAATCATTTTCAGCCATAAATAACTACCAAAAAAATAGTGATCATTTTGTGCATTTTTATGGGTGTGGAATCGGTGGTGCCAGAGTTCCGACTTGTGTTTCATCTCTATTGCACTCAACGGAATTGGAAATGGATATAGTCGGAACGGAACTCTGGCTTCTACGTTACTGGCAAAATGCAGCAAAAGGCTTTGTTTAACCTAACCAAATGCAAATTTATACTTTTCTCTTATATGCAAAAAAGCCAAAGCACTTTTTTAAGTTATATTGAATGATAACTTATCTTTAAGTACTTTGACTTTTTATTTAGGCAAAATCAAACAGGGATAACTGATTGGTCTCCGGAAGGTCGCCCAGCAAACCCATATCTGCCATCAAGTCAACCAATGTCTTGCTGACTTTTGTTCTCTGACGGAAATCGTCTTTAGAGAGGTATGGTCCGTCTTTAGCGGCAATTTCCATAGCCTCGGCGGCTTTATCGCCCATGCCGTCAATGGTGTTGAACGGTGGAAGGAGCTTGTCGCCGACGATCTGGAACTTGGATGCTTTGGATTTGTAGATATCGATCGGTAAAAAATCAAATCCTCTGGCATACATTTCCAGTACATTTTTCATATCTTTTAAGGTATCCTGATCTTTTTTACTGAGCTGATTGAGTTCTGCTTTTCTTTTATATTCTTTCATATGGTAGAGAAGTTTTTCTTTTCCCTGTCCCATCAGTTCGTAAGAGAATGCAGATGCACGGATTCCGAAGTATGCCGCATAATAGGCAAGCGGATAATTGATCTTGCAGTAGGCAATCCGGTATGCCATCATGACATAAGCTGCAGCATGGGCTTTCGGGAACATGTATTTGATCCGCTCACAGGACCAGATATACCATTCCGGCACGTCATGCTCCAGCATATCTTTTTTAAACTGTGACCACTCTTTACATTTTCCTTTTGCGACGGTTCCTTTACGCACACGTTCCATGATTGTGAAGGATTCTTCACTTTCAACACCTTTGTTGATCAGATAAGTCATGATATCATCACGGGTACAGATTGCCGTGGAAATGGTTGCCTTTCCTTCTTCAATCAGGGTCTGTGCATTGTTCAGCCACACATCTGTTCCATGAGACAGACCTGAAATACGGATCAGGTCCGAAAGTGTCTTTGGCTTGGTATCAATTACCATCTGGATAACAAAATCTGTACCAAACTCCGGGACTCCCAGACAACCAAGCGGACATCCGTCAATGTCCTCCGGTGTGATACCGAGCACCTCTGTTCCTGCAAAAAGTCCCATTACACCCGGATCATCCAATGGAATATCAGTCGCTTTAAATACATTATTCACTCCATCGTATTTATTGTCCATCGCATTGGAATTGATCAGCTCTTCCAGCGTTTTGATCATGGTCGGATCATCGTGTCCGAGAATATCCAGTTTCAAAAGGTTGTGGTCGATGGAATGATAATCAAAATGAGTGGTGATAATATCGGTCGTCATATCATTTGCCGGATGCTGGATTGGAGTGAAAGAGTTAATGTCCTCTCCATGCGGAAGAACTACGATTCCCCCCGGATGCTGTCCGGTACTTCGGCGGATTCCGGTACAGCCAGCTACGATACGATCGATCTCGCAGTTTCGCTTACGGTCACCACGCTCCTCATAATAATTCTTCACATATCCATAAGCCGTCTTTTCTGCAAGTGCGGCAATGGTTCCGGCACGGAAGGTCTGACCTTTTCCGAAAATAACCTCCGTATACTTATGCGCTTTACTCTGGTAATCTCCGGAGAAGTTCAGGTCGATATCCGGCTCTTTGTTTCCCTTGAATCCAAGGAAAGTCTCAAATGGAATGTCAAATCCGTCTTTGACCAGCTTCTGTCCACAGACCGGACAGTTCTTATCCGGCATATCGTGTCCACAGCCACCCACATATTTTTTCACTTCTTCCGAATCAAAATCACTATAGTGACAATTGCTGCAATAGTAATGTGGAACCAGAGGATTGACCTCCGTAATTCCTGCCATAGTTGCAACGAATGAAGATCCTACCGAACCACGGGATCCTACCAGGTAACCATCCTCGTTGGATTTCCATACCAGCTTCTGCGCAATGATATACATAACCGCAAATCCATTGGAAATGATGGAATTCAGTTCTCTTTCCAGTCGTTCATGTACGATCTCCGGAAGGGGATCCCCGTACATAGAATGGGCTTTATTATAACAGATATCTCGCAGCATCTGGTCGGAATTCTCAATAACCGGAGGACACTTATCCGGGCGGACCGGAGAAATCTTCTCGATCATATCCGCGATCAAATTGGTGTTCCTGATCACAACTTCATACGCTTTTTCCGAACCAAGGTAGGCAAATTCATCCAGCATTTCCTCCGTTGTACGAAGGTATAGTGGTGCCTGCTTATCGGCATCTCCAAATCCTTTTCCTGCCATGATGATCCGGCGGTATACCTCATCTTCCGGATCCATGAAATGTACGTCACAGGTTCCCACGACCGGTTTGTGGAACTGCTCCCCAAGATGCACGATCTTCCGGTTCAGATCCATGATATCTTCCATAGAATTGACCGAAGTTACTTTGTCACTCTCTACCATAAATGCATTGTTTCCAAGCGGCTGGATTTCCAGATAGTCATAAAAATCCACGATCTTCGCGATCGTCTCATCCGGCTTTCCATCCAGAAGTGCACGGTAAAGCTCTCCGGCTTCGCAGGCACTTCCCACGATCAGACCTTCCCGGTGCTCATTTAACACACTTTTCGGGATACGGGGTCTGCGGTTATAGTAAACCAGATGGGATGCTGAAACAAGCTGATACAAATTCACACGACCAATGTCATTTCTTGCAAGAATAATGACATGATAAGTCGGAAGCTTTTTAATAGAATCCGGGTTCAGATCCCCAAATTCATTAACTTTTGCAAGCGTTGTCAGTTCCCGTTCTTTGAGCATCTGCACAAATTTCACAAAGATTTCTGCCGTGCAACCTGCATCATCAACTGCGCGGTGATGATTCTCCAGGGAAATATTTAAAGCTTTTGCAACGGTATCCAGCTTGAAACGGTTCAGTGCCGGAAGAAGGACACGGGCAAGTGCAACGGTATCTACATAAGTAAAATCAGCCTCAATCTTCTGCCTTTTGCAGTTCTGCTCGATAAATCCCACATCAAAAGAAGCATTATGCGCCACCAGAACCGCATCGCCAATAAATTCTATAAACTGCGGCAAGATCGTCTCAATATCCGGCGAATCGATGACCATCTCATCGGTGATGCCGGTAAGTTCCGTGATACGGAACGGGATCGGACGTTTCGGATTGACAAAGGTACTGAACTTATCTGTGATCTTCCCGTCTTCCACTTTTACCGCGCCAATCTCGATGATCCGGTCAGTCACAGCGGAAAAACCGGTTGTCTCGATATCGAATACCACGTAAGTGCCTTCCAGGTCCTGTCCCTTTTCGTTCTCTGCGATCTTAGTCAGATCATCTACCAGATATCCTTCCACTCCATAAATAACTTTAAATGGATCATCCTTATCCAGATCCTCGATCACATGATTGGCATCGGTAAACCCCTGCACCACACCATGATCGGTGATTGCAATCGCCGGGTGCCCCCAGTCATGTGCTCGCTTTACCAGATCTTTTGCCTCGGAAACACCATCCATATCGCTCATCTTGGTATGGCAGTGAAGCTCCACGCGTTTTTCCGGATACTTGTCTTTTCTTGTTACACGGAAATCCGAAGTTTTGCGGATTCCGGTTACAGAACCAATGGTCAGCTCTCCATCAAATTTATCAATCGTCGTAACTCCTTTGATTTTCAGAAATACACCTTTTTTAATCTCCGCAAGCAGATCCGGGAGCTGGTCATTGCGTGTAAACATCTTGACCATGATCGTGTCGGTAAAGTCGGTCACGGCAAACATGACGATTGTCTTTTCGTTCCGGATCTCACGGGTATCAAAGCTGATCACCTGTCCCCGGAAAGTAATCTCACCCATCTCTCCGGTAACTGTCTTCAGCTCGATCGGCATATCGTCAAAGTCCCGTCCATAAATTACGTTCGGGTCATCGGAGCGCTTGAGCGGATAATCCCGACGCACAAAGCTTCCCTTGCCACTTTTGAACCCACTGGACTTTCCTGCAAATTCCTGCTTTTTCGGAGTCTCCGGTTTCTTCTGTTCCTGTTTATTCTGCGTACTTGATGCATCTGCTTCTTTAGCGGCATCTTCTGCTTTTTCCGCTTTCTTCTTTGATACGCCTTCCGTTTCTTTTGCTTTTGCCACCTCTTCCGTGGCATGCTGTGCCTGCAGCTTCTGATTCCTTTCCCTGATCGCATCTACTTCCTGTTGAAGCTGCATTTCATTGAATTTCTTGTATTTGCTCTCTCCTACTTCTTCATAATCAATTTCTACATCCACCGGCACGTGGAAACGGTTCTCAAAGACGTCCTTCAGATAGCTGGTGATCTCGCTGGTCTTTCCCTCTGCAACAATCGTGTCCGCCATAGTCAGACACATAGTACGCTCCCCTTCGAAGCGGCACTTTGCCTTCTGGAACATATTTTTCTCCAGCACACTTTTCTGCTCCAGCTCAAAAAGAATACTCTCCTTGTAGGCATGCATCAGGTTCTCCGGCGTATACTGCTCGGAAAGCCGGTATTCCTCGATGATCGTCACCGGAATATTTCCCTGTGAAAACAGCTGTTCCTCAATCTGGTTCTCCACATAACATACCGTTTTCTTCGGGATCAGATGGGTACTGTAAATATAAACCTTGATATGATTTCTGGCTGAAGTGGAGGTGATTTTCGTCACCTCCACCTTTTCAAACAACATATGGCTGTCGTTATCGATATTCAATGTTGGAAACACATCAAAAAATAGCTTTGTCATCTTCTATTCGCCCCAATATTCCAGTTCATTACGAAGTGCATCTAAAAGTTCATCCTCTTTTACCTTGCGGATGATCTCTCCTTTTTTGATCAGAAGTCCTTCCCCAATTCCCCCTGCGATTCCAAGATCAGCCTCTCTTGCTTCTCCAGGACCATTTACCACGCATCCCATCACTGCAACCTTGATATCAAGTGGATATTCAGCAACCATCGTCTCTACTTTATTGGCAAGTCCGATCAGATCAATCTTGGTACGTCCACAGGTCGGGCAGGATACAACTTCAATTCCTCCTTTTCTAAGTCCCAGTGCTTTCAGGATCAGTTTTGCACTCTTGATCTCTTCTAATGGATCCCCTGTCAGCGATACACGAATCGTATCTCCGATTCCCTGATAAAGGATGATTCCAAGTCCTACTGAAGATTTAATATTGCCTGAAAGCAGCGTCCCGGACTCAGTGATTCCCACATGCAACGGATACGGGCATTTCTTTGCGATCAGCTCATGCGCTTTTACACACATCATGACATCTGAAGACTTAATACTGACCACCAGATTGTCATAGCCCATGTTCTCAATCATGTGTACCTTGTCAAGTGCACTTTCCACGATTCCCTCTGCAGTCACGCCACCATATTTTTCCAGAAGGTTCTTCTCCAGCGAACCACTGTTCACCCCGACACGGATCGGAATCTCGTATTCTTTTGCTTTCTCCACAACCGCACGGACTCTGTCCTCACTTCCGATATTCCCCGGATTGATACGGATTTTATCTGCACCGTTTTCAATTGCAGCGATCGCAAGACGATAATCAAAATGTATATCTGCAACCAGTGGAATATGGATCTGTTTCTTAATCTCTTGTAAAGCCTGTGCTGCTTCCATATTCGGAACTGCACAGCGGATAATCTCGCATCCTGCCTTTTCCAGAGCAAGAATCTGTGCAACTGTAGATTCCACGTTCTCTGTCTTTGTATTTGTCATGGACTGGATTGCTACCGGATTGCCTCCACCGATCTTTCTTCCTCCGATATTTATTACTTTTGTCTCCTTCCTTGTCATCTGCTTTTAACCTCCTGTTCTCACACAAAACCCTCTGCCTGCGGACTTTCGTGCCCACAGAGAGAGGGTTCTCTTTATTTGTCTGCTTTTTCAAAAATCATCTGGTCCCCATAATCCCACTCGGTAAGTGTAAGCTCGGTTCCGTCCACACTGTAATTGAATGTAGTGAGTACAGAATTGATCGCCTGCTCTACTTCTGATGCAGTTACATTATCACCAAGTTCTTTCGCTGTCTCATCCAGCTCTTCCTGCTTTACAGTAAATGTAATCTGCTTTGCCTTGATATCCAGTGTATATCCAAGTTCCACATCCACATCCTTACCATCGATCAGCTTCTTCCAGTCAAGCTCTGCTTCATTATGGTCATCTACTTCCAGTATCATATCACTCTCATCATGCTTCCACTTTCCTTCCAGCGGATTTCCGAAAAATCCCTGGTAAATGAAATATCCAGCCACGATAATGATCAGAACGGTCGTAATTCCTGTCACATAGTTCCACACACGGCTTCTTTTATCTTCATCATTCTTTGCAATAATCATAGAATTAAGCCCTCCACATCATGTCAATCTTATAATTCATTATACGGGTTTTAACTTTCACTGTCAACGGGGACTGCAAAGAAGAAGATTCAATGTGACTGACGCCATAAAAATCTTATATTCAATTACTGAATATGCGGAAATACCGGTTTGAGTGCCGGATAAATCTGACTGAACTCCTGGTATCTCTTTTCATATTTTTCAACCAGTTCTGCTTCCGGTTCTACAGTATCTACAATCTTAACCAGCTTGTCAGCTGCTGCTTCTACGCTTTCGTATTCGCCGCATCCGACTGCTGCAAGGATTGCACCTCCAAGCGCCGGTCCTTCTTCGCTCTCGATGATATCCACTTTCAGGTTCATGATATTGGCGATCATCTTTCTCCAAAGAGGACTCTTTGCTCCACCACCGCAGATCTTGGTACGTTCAATCTTGATTCCAAGGCTTTTTGCAACTTCAAGGGAATCACGGAGTGCAAATACAACTCCTTCCAGTACTGCCTGCATCATATCTGCTCTTGTGGTATCCATCGTCATACCGGTAAAGGTAGCTCTTGCATATGGATCATTGTGCGGTGAACGCTCTCCCATCAGATATGGAAGATAGAACACATGGTTCTCACCTAACTTTGTAATATCTTTCTGCTCTGCTGCAAAATCATCCGTGTGAAGAATCTCTTCTGCCCACCATTTATTGCAGGAAGCAGCACTTAACATGCATCCCATCAGATGATAATGACCGTCTGCATGTGCAAAAGAATGCAGGGCATTGTTCTTATCTACGCCGAAGTTTGCACTGGAAATAAAGATGGTTCCGGATGTTCCAAGGGAAATGTTACATCTTCCGTCACCAACTGTTCCTGTTCCGACAGCTGCCGCTGCATTATCGCCTGCTCCTGCAATAATTTTTACATTTTCAGAAAGTCCGAGTTCTGCTGCTACTTCCGGCTTCAGACTTCCTACGACTTCGTAACTTTCATAAAGTTTCGGAAGCTGTTCTTCTGTTACGCCGCAGATGTCCATCATTTCTTTGGACCAGCATTTGTGTTCTACATCCATCAGAAGCATGCCGGATGCATCCGAATAATCAGAGCAGAAGCTTCCTGACAGGCAGTATGCCAGATAATCTTTTGGAAGCATAATCTTTGTGATCTTTGCAAAATTCTCCGGCTCATTTTTCTTTACCCACAGGATCTTCGGAGCGGTAAATCCAGTAAATGCAATGTTTGCTGTGTATTTAGAAAGCGTTTCTTTTCCAATCTCGTTATTCAGATAATCCGTCTCTTCTGTGGTACGTCCATCGTTCCAGAGAATTGCCGGGCGGATGACCTGGTCGTCTTTATCCAGAATGACCAGTCCGTGCATCTGTCCACCAAAGCTGATTCCTGCAACCTGGCTCTTATCACACTCAGAAGTCAGTTCTTTGATGCCTTCTACGGACTGGGTAAACCAGTCTTCCGGATGCTGTTCTGACCAGCCCGGATGTGGAAAGTATAATGGGTATTCTTTTGAAACAATTTTTTTGATGTCGCCTTTTTCATCCATTAACAGAAGTTTTACTGCGGATGTTCCAAGGTCTACGCCTATATAGAGCATGATGTACCTCCTTGTTAGGGTTTTTGTATCAACCTGACGGATTCGAGGGATTGTGACCAGATTATAGAAAATAAATATTGCATCTTCCAATCGGCAAAGCATTCCGATGAGCCTCTTAGGGCGGAAATTGTGTCAGCAATGGCTTCCACAATTTCTGAGTCTCATCTTCATTGCCTCAAATGGAATCTGCCATATTTATTTTCTATAATCTGGTCCTCAAGACATTGAACCGCCTGCTTGAAACATAAATCCTGTTTTTAATTCGTGTTTCTTTGTACTATAAAGGGGCGGGTTCATTCAGCCGCCCCTTATATGATTGTGTATAGTTTTAATTAGCCCCAAGGATTTTCTGTTGGGTAACGTACACCTTTTGGCTGGTTGTAGCCGATTTCGTCTACCGGTACTCCGATGTATTTGAATACTTCGTAAAGTGCTTTTCCGTAATGTCCGAATGCTACGGCTCCGTGATGCGGGAAGTTCTTTTCGATCAGTACATGACGATAGAATCTGCCCATTTCCGGAATTGCGAAGATTCCGATTGATCCGAAGGAACGTGTTGCTACCGGAAGGACTTCACCGTGTGCAATGTAAGCTCTCAGTACATTGTCTGATGTGCTCTGCAGACGGAAGAATGTGATATCTCCAGGTTTGATATCTCCTTCAAGTGTTCCCTGTGTTACTTCGATCGGAAGAGATCTTGCCATGATCATCTGGTATTTCATTTCGCAGAATGAAAGTTTGGATGATGCAGTATTTCCACAGTGGAATCCCATGAATGTATCTTTCAGTGTGTAATCGAATTTGCCCTTAATGTCTTCTTCATAAAGGTCGGCCGGTACAGAGTTGTTAATATCAAGGAGTGTTACAGTGTCTTCACTTACAACTGTTCCGATGAATTCGCTGAGTGCTCCATAGATATCTACTTCACAGGATACCGGAATTCCCTGTGCTGTAAGACGGCTGTTGACATAGCATGGTACAAATCCGAACTGTGTCTGGAATGCAGGCCAGCATTTTCCGGCGATTGCAACATATTTGCGGTATCCTCTGTGTTCTTCTACCCAGTCTTTAAGTGTCAGTTCATACTGAGCAAGTTTTGAAAGGATTTCCGGTTTCTTGTTACCGGCTCCAAGTTCTTCTTCCATCTCTTTTACAATTGCCGGAATTCTTTCATCTCCGGCATGTTTGTTAAATGCTTCAAACAGGTCAAGTTCTGAGTTTTCTTCAATCTCTACGCCGATATTGTAAAGTTGTTGGATCGGTGCATTACATGCAAGGAAATTCAGCGGTCTTGGTCCAAAGCTGATGATCTTCAAATTGTTAAGTCCGATGACTGCTCTTGCGATCGGTTCAAATTCATGGATCATATCTGCGCATTCTTCTGCTGTTCCAACCGGATATTCCGGAATATATGCTTTAATATTACGAAGCTTTAAGTTGTAGCTTGCATTTAACATACCGCAATATGCATCTCCACGTCCCTGGATCAGGTTGTTGCCACTTTCTTCTGCTGCTGCAACGAACATCTTTGGTCCATCAAAGTGTTTTGCAAGCAGAGTCTCTGAGATTTCCGGTCCGAAGTTTCCAAGATATACAACCAGTGCATTACATCCGACTTTCTTGATATCTTCCAGAGCCTGTACCATATGGATCTCACTTTCTACGATACAGATCGGACATTCGTAAATATGTTCTTCTCCGTATTTTTCTTTGTAAGCTTTCATAAGTGCTTCTCTTCTTGATACAGAAAGGCTTTCCGGGAAGCAGTCACGGCTTACTGCAACAACTCCGATTTTCAGTTCTGGCATGTTATTCATTGTTTTTTCCTCCTAAAATATGAATCTGTCTGTTCTATTTTGCGATGTCGATATTCTCACCTTTAAGTCCGCACACAGCGCCTTCGATTCCTGCTTCTTCATGTGCGATCAGCCATTTGTTCTTTGCGGTAAGAAGCTTGTCATCAAATGATTTGGTATGGCAGGTCATCAGATCTGTATTGGTTCCCTTTGGAAGAACTACTACTGCCTTAAATCCATTTCCATCTACTCCGCAAGGTGCATAGTGAAGGGTTGTTCCGTATACTTCGATTCCAGTTCCTGTCGGAATAAGGAATGCCTCTACTTTTGATGTGTCGTATGTAAAATCCGGTTCGATATCCTGCTCTGCCCCCAGAAGCAGAATGATATCTGTAACTGCGACATTCACTTCTGAACTTCTGTGATATTCCAGTGCATTTAGCTTACTGTTATGTCCGTTGCAATATCCGATCTGGATCGGAAGTTCTCCGTAAATTCTCATCTTCAGATCGATTGCCACATCGGTTGCTTCCAGTTCTTCAATAGATGGTTCATAGATAACATCCTCCGGAAGAGGGGTGTGTTCCATTGCTTTGATCAGCTTTGAAAAATCATAGCCATCGATCACACGTCCGTATCTGCTGAATTCTGGATCTGTTACTTTTTTGATTTTCATTTCTTCTACCTTCTTTCTGTCTTATATTCTAACAGGCTAAGTCGGTATCCGCTACCGAAAACTTAGCCTGTTAACTGCACTTTCTTGTCCTTACGTTATTTTTTATTATTTAGAACGTTTTTTAGATTCTACATCGAAGATAACGGCTGCAAGAAGTCCCATGTTTGCATAAGCGATAAAGTACACTTGATACCCTTTTACTGACCGGCGCATCACTGCGGATCGTGATCACCGGAATATTCTGTTCTTCTGCCTTGTCAATCTGTGTGGAAACCGCTTCTTCATCACTCACCTGTACAATAATCCCATCTACCCTGTCCGCAATTGCCATTTCCATCAATTCTTCTGTCGAATATTCACCCGACAGTGTCTCACCAAAATTCTCGATCAGGATCTGGTCTCCTTTCCCGGCATCTTTGGCTCCCTGGTATATCTTCTTCCAGTTTTCTTTATAACTTTTCATCTTCCTTTCTCATTTTACGGAAATCACTTGGTCTTACTCCATATTTTTTCCGGAATGCTTTGGCAAATGCTCTTCCGTCCGCAAATCCACTATGTTCTGCAATTTCCTCAACCATCGTATCACTGCTTATCAGTTCCCGGTAGGCATATTCCAGACGGATTCCCTGAATATATTCTTTATAGTTGATTTCTGCATATTTGCGAAACATCCGTGACAGATAGGTCGGCGAATACCCGAAGATCTGTGCCAGCCCTTCCAGCGAGAGATCTTTCTGATAATTATCCTTGATATAATTCGTGATCGTAGAAAGTCGGTTCCTGTTCTTGTGATCCCGCACGATCTCCGCACTGACATCAACCTTCCTGTATTTTGTCACCATCAGATAGACCAGCATATAAAAATAGCTCTGTACCTTTAATTCATACCCGGTTTTCTTCTTCTGATACGTCACATACATCTTTTCAACCAGTTCAACCAGTTGTTCATCCTGTACGCGTTCGCTGTGGGTAAAACAGATAAACTGCTCATCCGTATAATACCGTTCAAATGTCTGAAGCGGCATCTGCAGTACGATCGTCTTATTCGGAAACGGTGCCGAAATCGAATGCAGCTCATTAGAATTCACAATCACAAATGATTTTTCATCTAAATGGATATCTTCTTCATTGATATAAAAATCCAGCTTTCCTTCCAGTACAACAAACATCTCGATCGACCGGTGCCAGTGCTTTTCCCTGACATAATTTCCGTCTTTTCCTTCAAATAAAAACATCCGGAATGGCAGATCTTCATTCGGCAGAACCAGTTCATGTGAAAATTCCATCTAATTCATCCTCTTCTCTGTACATTCTCTGAGCAGTTTCATAGCATCCTCATACTTTTCAGCAGAAACACCTGCACAGGTGAGTAACATCCTGTTCTTCTCCACTTCAAGAAATGTCATTCCTTTCTTTTTTGCTTTTTCTGCAATCTTTTCTGCATCGCAGTCCTCCGCAAAGGTCAACTGTACCATAAATCCTGCAGCACCAACCTGTACATCCACATCTTTTCCTAAAATCTTTTTTGCACTGTCCGCAAGCTTTTCCGCCTTTGCCAGATGGATCTTCCTGGATTTACGGACCTGACTCGCCAGATGTCCGTCACGGATAAACTGTGTCAGTGCGATCTGCTCGGCCTTGGATGCAGTCTGATTGTAATTATTTTTTCTTTTTTCGTAAGTTTCCATCAGTTCCGGCGGCAGTATCATATAACTGATCCTGATAGACGGAAGCAGCATTTTGGAAAATGTTCCCAGATAAATGACATTTCTTCCTCCCGAAAGTCCCTGCAGGGACGGAACCGGTTTCTGAAAATATTTGAACTCACTGTTATAGTCATCTTCAATGATCAGAAAATGCTCTTTCTCGGCGCGTCCGACCAGTTCCAGTCTTTCCTGGATCGGCATCACCCCACCAAATCTTGTCATCTGTGATGGTGACACGTAATACATTCCAATCTCTTCTTCCGCACTTCCTGCAATCCGGTAGTTATGATCTTCAAAAACCGTCATTCCCTGTACAAACTCACTGTCCCTGAAAAATACGGTTCTCTTTTTATGATTCAGTGGGCACAGAATATGCAGAAGACTCTGTATACCGGCACCGATCACGATCTGATCCGGGCTGCAGATCACACTTCTGGTCTTCTGAATATATTCAGACAGTACTTCCCTGAATTCCTGTTCCCCCTGCGGTTCTCCATAAGAAAGCAGTCTCTCATCCTGACGCATTGCGCTCTTCATATATCTCCGCCATAATTCAAACCGGAAACTCTCTTTATCTACATTTGATGTTGCAAAATCATAGACAACCGGATTCTCCTGCTTCCTTACATGCCGGCTTGCAATCTTTCTGCCCTCTTCCTGCTTTTCGGCAATATCCGTCACATAATATCCACTCTGCGGTCTGGACACAATATAACCTTCTGCTGCCAGAAGCATATACGCATTCTCCATCGTCGTCCGGCTCATCTGCAGCTCGCTTGCACCTTTACGGATCGATGGAAGTTTTGTCTCTGACTTCATCTGCCCGGATAGAATCAGATTCCTGTAATAATGATACACTCTCAGATACCGGCAGTGTTCCTCATTCTGTAATTCCACTCTCATAACTGACCTCTAAAAAATATTTCTTTTTGTATATTTTACAAATGACACTTTTATTTTATTCTATATAAAACACATAAGAAATGCAAGAATTTTTCACTTTGTATTTCGGAAAGGATACTTCAATGATAAAACGAGTCGCTGTTATCAATGATCTGTCCGGTCTTGGTAAATGCTCTCTGACAGCTGCGATCCCGGTTCTTTCCGTCATGGGTGTGCAGGCCTGTCCTCTGCCAACGGCAATTTTAACCAATCAGACCGGCTACGACAGCTATTACTGTACGGACTTTACCGACAAGATCGATCATTACACAGAAGAATGGCAAAAACGTGGTCTTACCCTGGATGCGATCAGTACCGGATATCTCGGCAGCGCAGATCAGGCGGAAAAAATCCTGAATTTCTGTGAGAAGTTCAGAACCCCTTCCACTCTGCTCTTTGTCGATCCGGTCATGGGAGATTCCGGTGTCAAATATGACATTTTCACTCCCAGACTCCAACAGCAGATGCAGAAGCTTGTATCCCATGCCGATGTGATCACGCCAAATCTTACCGAGCTGTGTCTTTTAACACACTCTGATTTTGTAGGGCTTACCAAGTATAAGGACGAACCGGATTATCTGGACCGGATTGCCCGGATTGCCGCTCCTTTGAAAGAAACGCAGATCCAGACGATCATCGTCACCGGTATTCTTTATCAGGCTCCTTCTGATGATACCGTAAAATATTACAATCTGGTTCTCGAGAACGACCAGATAAGCGTCATTTCCTCTGGAATTCACGGAGGAAGCTATTCTGGCACCGGTGACCTGCTCTCCGCTGTCGTATGTGCTTCGATGGTACAGGGAAAAAGTGCAGCTGCAGGCGTGGAAAAAGCATGCCGGTTTATCGAAAGATCTCTGATTGACACCGTTGCCGACCAGATTCCGCGCAATGATGGAATCAATTTTGAATCCCATCTTTCTATGCTGCTTGACTGACATTTACAAAATAAATAAAACCCAAGGAGGTAACTATCATGTCATCTACAACCATTAACAATCCAGAACCATCTGCAAATGCACTTTCTCATCAGAAAGTCTCCAGATTGACTTCAACAGCTCTTTTTGCAGCACTGATCTGTGTGACAACTGCTTATATTTTCCATATTCCATTTGGTGTAAATGACGGATATATACACATCGGAGATTCTCTGATCTATCTTGCCGCTGCATTTCTCCCAACACCATATGCCATGTTTGCTGGTGCAATCGGCGGTGCCATGGCAGATATCCTGACTGCTCCGGTATATGCACCTGCAACCTTCATCATCAAGATGCTGATCTCCCTTCCGATCACATGTAAAAAGGACAAGATCGTGAATGTACACAACTGTGTCGGCGTTGTTGTTGCCGCTGTAATTTCCTTTATTGGATATTATATCACAGATGTAATCCTGTTCGGAACCTGGGGTGCACTGATTCCTTCGATTGTAGGAACCCTTGCCCAGTCAGGCGGAAGTGCTGTGATCTTTATCATTCTTGGTTCCACTCTTGACAAAGCCGGTTTCAAGAGTACAATGAAAAACAAATTTGGAATTTAGCCAAATATTTAATTATACGCAAATGACAGGTGGTTCTTGAATATCCGCCTGACTTTCAAAGAGGAGATTTTATTATAATGTCAGATATTATTTACACATTTAAAAACAATGCATATTTTAACATCACCAACCGCTGCACTTGCAAATGTATTTTCTGCATCCGTAACGAGCATGAAGCCATCGGAGAGGCAACAGAACTTTGGCACGACCACAATCCTTCTTTCGAAGAGATCAAGGCAGCTATTGATGCTTTTGATTTTACAAATTATCCGGAAGCCGTCTTCTGCGGCTACGGGGAACCGACCTGTGCCTACGATAATCTGATTGCTGCTGCAAAATACATGAAAGAAAAACATCCGGAAGTTCTCCTTCGCGTCAATACCAACGGACTTGGCGAACTCTTCAATAAAAAGCCGATCGCAGAAGAAATGGCAAAATATATCGATGCCGTATCGATCAGCCTGAATGCGCCAACTGCCGAACGTTACCAGGAAGTTACACAGCCTTGTTTTGAAAATGCGTTCCCAGATATGCTTGCATTTGCCGAGAAAGCGAAGAAACTGTTCTCATCTGTGCAGTTCAGTGTGGTAAGCATCATTTCACAGGAAGAAATCGATGCGTCCCAGAAACTCGCAGACGAGATGGGGATTCCGTTGAAAGTTCGAATTTATTCGTAAGTTCATTCTCTTTTCTACTATAATTAACAAAGGGACGGCTGCCATACTTTGCGCTGTGCTGGCAGAAGGGCCAAAAGAAACCGGACTAATTCCATTATGCAAACCATTCCGATGAGCCTCTTAAGGCGAAAATCGTGTTCAGCAAAGGCTTCCACGATTTTTGAGTCTCATCTCCATTGCATAATAAGTGAATTAATCCGGTTTCTTTTGGTCCTTCTGCCCTTCTAGTGTATTCCCGTCAGCCTGATTTTTGAATGCTTGTAGCAAAGCGAATGAACAGGAACTTATTCATTCCGATTGTTATTCTCCCTTTCAACTCTGGTTCGATGTTTAACGAAAATAATACATGTTTTCCAATAAATGCCCGATAGTCAAATGTTTTCAATTAAACAACAGACTCCTCATCCCTTCTCAAAGTTTTCTCCTGCTTTGTTCTGAATTGCTGTTATCTTACCAATATCACCACATTTTATTCGATAAAGTTCAAAGAGCGCCAGCCACAAAAGGAATCGTTCGGATTCTATTTTGCGCTATGGAGATGAGACTCAAGAAGCATGGAAGCCTTTGCTGAACATGCTTCCCGTCCTAAGAGGCTCATCGGAATGGTTAGCGCAACTTGAATCCGAACGATTCCTTTTGTGGCTGGTGCTCACTCAACCTCTATCATTCGCCAAACAAAAATGACCATATACTTTCGTATACAGCCATTCTGTGTTCTCTCAAAGAGAAAACTTTCACATTTTTATCCAAAGATTCCTCCGATCACAACGTAAGACAGGATATACATGATCACCGATGCCATGCATACGCCGACTACGATTGCTCCGAAAGCTTTTTTCCAGTCGATGCCAAGGAGGGATGCGACAAGAGCTCCGGTCCAGGCTCCGGTTCCCGGAAGCGGGATTCCTACGAAGAGTACCAGCCCCCAGAATTCATATCTGCTGATCCGATCACTTTTGCTCATCGCTTTTTTCTCCAGCTTTTCTACAAGCGGCCGGAAAAGGCGCGTCTTGCGCAGCCATGCAAAAATCGGACGGATCAGAAGCAGGATAAACGGAATTGGGATCAGGTTCCCGACCAGACAGATTGGGATTGCACGCCAGGTCGGGATATTTAAAAACGCCGGACCTGCCGCAAGGATTCCTCCCCTGAGCTCCAGAATCGGAATCATTGAAATAATAAAAATAATCAGTTCTTTGGCAGCCTTGCCACCCAGATGAGTTACAAACCACTGTACTAAAGTTTCAGTCATACAAATCTCCTATTTTTTACTTATTAAATCGGTGTTCGACGTGTCAATACGCATAAATTGCTTATTTGTGTAAGCACAAACGCAATTTATGTTTTTAACACTTACATCATATATTCACGGAGGAAGGCAAAGAGTGCTTCCATCTCTTCTCTCGTACCAATCGTCACACGCAGATATTGCTCAATCCGCTCGCTTCCCCAGAAACGCACATAGATTCCTTTTGCTTTCATTGCTTCAAAGAGTTCTTTTGCATCGTATTCCGGATGTGATACAAAGATGAAGTTTGCGCTTGGTTTTGGAAATACAAAGCCGAGCTTTTTGAATTCTTCTTCTGCCCAGTCTCTTGTCTCCACAATTTTACGTGTTGTCTCAGCAAAATATTCTTTATCTTTTACCGCTTCTGCTCCGTATACCAGAGAAGTTTTGTTCATAGTATAAGAATTGAACGAATATTTTGCATCGTTTAAATACTTGATCAGGAGCGGACTTGCGATTGCATATCCAATACGCATTCCAGCCATCGATCTTGCCTTTGAAAATGTCTGCGTAATGATCAGGTTGTCATATTTGTCCAGAAGCGAAAGTGCTGACTCTCCTGCGAAATCAATATATGCCTCATCCACAATCACAATAACATCCTGGTTGTGTCTGATGATATCTTCCACAAATTCCAGATCTTCATAGATGGATGTCGGTGCATTTGGATTCGGGAAAATCACACCACCATTTTCCGGATAATAATCTTCTTTTATGATATGGAAGTTTTCATCTACCTTCTTGCATTCGTATGGAATCCGGTAAAGATCCGCCCATACTTTGTAGAAGGAATATGTAATATCCGGAAAGAAAACCGGTTTTTCCGAGTTAAAGAAGGTAAGGAAACACATAGAGAGAACATCGTCAGATCCCACTCCCACAAAAACCTGATCTTTTCCAACATGATAAAAGTCCGCCAGTGCACTGACCAGTGTATCAGATGTCGGATCCGGATACAGCCTTAAACTGTCCACATGACCCTCCAGCTTTTTCATTGCCGCAAGAACTCCCGGTGCAGGTGGGTACGGATTCTCATTGGTATTCAGTTTGATCACTTTTTTCTGTGGCTGTTCACCCGGAACATAAGGTTCTACTTTTCGGATATTTTTCTCAAATTCTCTCATCTTGCTTTCTCACCTTTCTGTCACATCTTTTGCTTTTGTCTTATCCTAGCTGATATTCTTTTGCAAGCTCTTTGAATTTCGGTAGTGCATTTACGATTGTCTCATAAGCTACACAATATGCAATTCTGACATATCCTGCACATCCAAAAGAACTTCCCGGTACTAGAAGCAGATTATATTTTTTTGCTTCCTGGCAAAATGTCTTTTCATCCTTGATCGGAGTCTTCATGAACAGGTAAAATGCACCCTGCGGTTTGACACATTCAAATCCACATTCTATGAGTCCCTGGTAAAGAGTCTCCCTGTTTCTGTTATAGTATGAAATATCGGTTTTCTCATGCAGACATCTTGCAACTACCTTCTGCTGCAGGGTTGGCGCATTGACAAATCCAAGAATACGGTTTGCAACATTTGCTGCTGCAATGAGTGTCTCTGAATCTTTTACATCATCCGGAATCACCAGATATCCGATTCGCTCTCCCGGCAGGGAAAGAGATTTACTATAAGAATATCCTACGATCGTATTGGCATAATACCTGGTCAGATACGGTACATCCACACCATCATAAGCAAGTTCACGGTATGGCTCATCAGAGATAAGATAAATCTCTGTTCCGTATTCGTTCTGCTTCTTCTCCATGATCTCTGCCATCTTCCTGATCGTCTCTTCGGAATAGACAACACCGGTCGGATTATTCGGTGTATTAACGATCACTGCTTTTGTCTTCGGTGTGATCTTTGCCTCAAATTCATCCAGCTTTGGCTGAAAATCTACGGTATTCGGTGAGATTTCAACCAGAACACCGTCAAAATTATTGACATAACTTCTGTACTCTCCAAAGTACGGTGCAAATGTGATCACTTCATCTCCCGGATTTAACAGTGCTTTTAAAATAACATTCAGTCCGCCTGCTGCGCCAACTGTCATCGTAATATTTTTTGCTGCAAATGCAGTACCAAAACGCTCATTCAGAGATTCAGCTACAGCCTGGCGAACATCTTCATATCCCGCATTGCTGTTAGTATATCCATGAAGCACCAGTTCATCTTCTTCATCCAAAATATCAAGAATCGCCTGCTTTACGGCTTTCGGTGCCGGTACATTTGGATTACCGAGACTGAAATCAAATACATTTTCCGGTCCGTAAATTTTTGCAAGACGATTTCCCTCTTCAAACATGGCGCGAATCGCCGAGCTGTTTGCCACCATATTTTCCATCTTCTTAGATATCATCTTTTGCACACTCCTTTTCGCTGTCTTCTTTTAATGTCACAACACCTTTTTCTACCATAAATACCGGTTTGTAGGAAAGCTTGGCCTTTCTTAATCCTTCTTCTCCAACATCATCTTCCCGGTTGGTATATTTGTATTTTCCGGCAATTTCATGCTCTACGAACTGCTGGTTGATCATGGTATATGCACCTTCAATATCCGCATAAGCTTTTTCGATATGAACCACAAAGGTATCGTCATTTACCGCTTCTCCAATCGTAAATGCAACAATCTCATCACCAACTCTGAGCAGACCTCCGATCAGGTTCAGTTCTTTGTAAAGGCGCAGTGAATTGAGTGTTACACACATCTCGGAATTCTTCTCTTCATCATTTTCACAGCCATTCAGATTCCGCCATTTCAGTGCCATCTGAAAACACCCTTCCAGATTATCCTCTGTAATCGTTTCGTAACTCCAGTTATCTCCGTGAAGTGCTTTAAATTTGTTGACGTGATTCCGCTTGCCGTGCAGCTTTTTACCGGAAAGTGTTGCAAGTTTCTCACTTTCATAGACATAATCCGCCTCATCTCTGTGATAGGTGATGTCGAATTTACCCGGGAACCATGTTTCCAACTTGGCGAAATTCTCTTTTGTCACCCCATACAGACAGAATGGAACGCCTTTTTCTTTCTCCCATTCCAGAATATCTTCGATGGCGGATTTTACGTCCTCATCTTCACCTGCCGGAAATGCATAGCCATATCCTGCACTATTGTCCCGGAACAGGAGAACATCGTTATATTGTGCAAATTCTACTTCGTAAAACCTTGCCCACAGATATACATTTGCAAAAGTACGGTCGCAGCTTCTGCTTGGGTACTTTTTGAAATAGGAATCGATGAGATCCTGGTCTGTCAGTTCTGGTCTTTTAAATTTTGCTTCTGCCATAAAAAATCCTTCCATATTCCGCTTTCTTGCGGTACTGTCTGTTAGTATACCACATTTTGAGTGGATTTTTGCGGTTTTCTTGTATTTTTTCGTGTTACTTGTAAAGTTAGTGGGCCAAGACTGCAAAATAGAACGTTCCAATTCCACTCGGCAAACCATTCCGATAAGCCTCTGAGAGCGAAAACTGTGTCAGCAATGGCTTCCACAATTTTTGAGTCTTATCTTCATTGCCTCGAATGGAATTGGAACGTTCTATTTTGCAGTCTTGGCAGATCTACTTTACTGGTTGTGACTGTTGCCTCAGTACGAAGTTTTTTGCCAAACAGGTAACCGCAAAAACGGCTTTATTTGTTCCGGTATGATTTTCTTCGACAGACATAAAAAGCGCAAAACTGCTTTGTTGATTCAGTTGATCCACTACTGTTTTCTGAAATAAAAACTATTTCAGTCTATAGATGAATACTGGGAGTGGGGGATCGTTTTTGCGGTTGTAGTAAGCGTTTACGATTACGAGCCATTTTTTGGAGTCTAATTCTTTGACATAATTCAAAATGGCTTCTTTTTCTTCGTAGCCGGTGTCGCCGCCGCTGTAGATGCAGAGGTTTATGATGCCACCTTTTTTGAGCAGGTTAAGGGCTGACTCGATGGCGGCGAGGCTTGTTGATGGATGGGTTGCGATTTTGTGGTCACTGCCGGGGAGGTAGCCGAAGTTGAAGGTGATGGCTTTGACTTCTTCTTTTACATAGGTCTGCATTTTCTCGTGACCATCGTGGATCAGCTTGGCTCTTGTCGACAGGTTCGCTCTTTCGAGGCGTTCTCTAGTGTGAGAAATCGCCATCTCTTGCACATCAAAAGCATAGACATTTCCGGTCTCTCCGACTTTCTGGCACAAAAACTCCGTGTCACCGCCGTTTCCGGCGGTGGCATCAATGCAGATATCTCCTTCTTCTATGTATTCTTCTAAAATGTGATGACAATATTCTGTGATCTGAAAATTCATTTTCTATCACTCCTTATCTGTCTTTTCCATAGAAATCGAGCATTTCCCGTACTTCTTTTTCGTTATCCAACGGGTTTCTGATGATCTTATACTCTTTCCCTTCCCATGGGATGGTGATCTTACTGTTTTTCACTGTCATCTGATCGATGGCTGTCCGTGGCAGCTGTACGAGTTCATTGCCATCCTTGTCATAAAACGCCATGCCATTGTCCCAGTAAATGATGACACGCATCTTTTTCATTCCATAACTGCGCGTAACCAGGCACACCACTGCGATCACGATAAACCAGATACTGTAGGTCAGCCCTCCGGCAATTCCACTTCCTGCCGCACACAGAATACAGAAGATTGCAAATGGAAGCATCAGATATTTGACGGTCATCCCGCTGTAATACCCGGATACCAGACAGTGAAAACTTCCCTTCCATTCGTTTCCAAGCTTTGCAGCTTCCTGCTGTGTCTTCTTCTGGATTGCCTGGTTCACTGCCTGCATGATGGCATTCCGGACCAGACGCTGTACAATATGTCCCATCTTTTGTACCGTTACTGAAAACTTATAAAAAGTTACAAACTTCTATGT
>NZ_JAQEUJ010000031.1:0-27762 GCF_027695515.1 Coprococcus sp. LG101-27 | reverse complement strand
TCTGCTTTTTTTAATTTTTAAATTAACTTAATGACATTGGGTAAGCTACCCCTTTTTCATCGTAGAGATACATACCTTCTGCACGTTCTGCGATAAAATCATATCTTGCATAGGTTTCTACCATATATTTTTTTACAATGTCCTTTAATTCTTCTGCTGTGAGTCCTGTGTCTTTGAGTTTCATAAGAATCTCCTCGCTTTCCTTCTTTTGATCATATACTACTTCATGCTATTCGTTCCGGACTTCGAATAAAAATGTGTAAAAGAATGTGCCTTTTGTTTAGCAGGAAATCCCTTCGGAATTTACCGCTAAACAAAAAGACGCCATGTACTAACTGTACATGACGTCCTTGTCGTTTACAAGACACAGTATAGACCACAGTCTACGGTTTTGTCAACAACAATTATGTCAAAAAATTATCTTTCATTTTGTCTTTTGCTTGTTCAATCTGCTGTATTTGTTCCTCATCCATGCTTTCCTGAAGATTTTCTTTCTTCTGGCGATAAATTGTCGCAGAAAAATCCATAATGTATCCAATCAGGATCAGATTGCCAATTGCACGCCCTGCACGAACCGGTATCATGGCAACAAACGCTGCAACTATGTTCTGCAGGAACATAAAAAGGAACAACGTATAAAATCCCCATGCGATCGAACTCTCCAGACAGATGATCCCCCTGTAGTTAAATGGCTTCTCATGGTAATCCCACCAGATCTCACCGAAAATGCGCTTCATCACAAGTGCCGTCAGAAATTCCAACGTCGTTGCAAGAAACGATCCCAGGAAAAACAGCAGTATACTATTGTCGCTATACGGACGTAATATAAAAAACACCGTAAGAGCACCAAACCCGTAGATCGGGCAAAACGGACCTTTTGCAAATCCCCTGTTCGTAATCTTATGATTACAAAATGACATATAGATGGATTCCACCAGCCATCCCATTATGCTGTAAGTCAGAAACCACATCACAACCTCATATCCATCTATTCCAAATATTATCCTATTCCACCACATAAAATTTTCCTGTAAAAATGGAGGGTTTATGAATCATAAACCCTCCATTATTGTTCTGCACATATTAGTTATATTTACGTTTTCTAGCAGCTTCAGATTTCTTTTTACGTCTAACGCTTGGTTTTTCGTAATGTTCTCTTTTGCGAATCTCCTGCTGAATTCCTGCTTTGGCACAGTTTCTTTTGAATCTGCGTAAAGCACTATCTAACGTTTCGTTTTCTTTAACGATTACATTTGACATAGTCTCACACCTAACCTCCCCTCCAGCCTGGTATTGTGCATCATACGACTGTTCGGGTATATTTATTGCACTACATTAGATTATATCATATTTTTCATCTCAGTCAAGAATTTTTTGAAAAATAGGAAAAATATGCATAAATCTGTCATTTTCCGGCATTATTTTATCTGTTCTGCCAGTACCTCTTTGACTTTTGCAAGGGCATCCGGGATTCCAGCCGGGTTCTTTCCGCCAGCCTGTGCCATGTTCGGACGTCCACCGCCGCCACCACCTACACAGGAAGCGATTGCCTTGATCAGGTTGCCTGCGTGAGCACCCTTCTTCATTGCTTCATCTGTTGCTGTAGCCATCAGGCTTACCTTGCCGTTCGCGCTGGATGCGATCACGACCACGCCTTCTCCGATCTTCTCCTTGAGCTGGTCTCCAAGGTCACGCAGTCCGTTCATGTCCATATCTTCTACGCTGACAGCAATCACTTTTACGCCGGCTACTTCTTCTACCTGATCCATCACATCACCCATGGCATCTTTTGCGAGCTTGCTCTTCAGGCTTTCTACTTCACTGTGAAGTTCTTTGTTCTCAGCCTGAAGGTGTGCGATCTTCTCAGATACAGTATCCGGAGTTGCTTTCAGGAGCCTAGCTGCTTCATGAAGCAACTGTTCCAGTTCTCCATAATAATCCATCAGTCCTTTGGATGTAAGTGCTTCGATACGGCGTACCCCTGCTGCCACACCACTTTCAGACAGGATCTTGAATGCTCCGATCTCGCTTGTATTGGCAACATGTGTACCACCGCAGAACTCAATAGAGTAATCTCCCATATTTACAACACGGACGATGTCGCCGTATTTCTCACCGAACAGAGCCTGTGCTCCGGTCTTTCTTGCTTCTTCGATCGGCATGTTCTTAATGACAACCGGCAGAGATCTGGAAATGCTTTCATTTACCATATCTTCTACTTTCTGCAGTTCTTCCGGTGTCATTGCAGAGAAATGAGAGAAGTCGAAACGAAGTCTCTTGTCGTCTACATAAGATCCGGACTGTTCTACATGTGTACCAAGTACGGTACGGAGTGCTTTCTGAAGCA
The DNA here is from genome assembly GCF_027695515.1 of Coprococcus sp. LG101-27. NCBI lineage: Bacteria > Bacillati > Bacillota > Clostridia > Lachnospirales > Lachnospiraceae > Coprococcus > Coprococcus sp. LG101-27. The sequence goes on along the minus strand of NZ_JAQEUJ010000031.1, from coordinate 25,415 downwards.
GATGGGTCGCACTGTGGTTTCTTGCACAAAGCACACGTCTCTGCGAATCAACGGTCAGAGTAACCTGATCTCCAACCTTCATCATACCCTTTGCCATATAACCGATATGACCGATCTTGCCACCAAGCATCTTCTTCACATCTTCCACAACAAATTCACCGTCACCGCATTTGATCACACCGTGGTCGGCTTCCTGTCCACCGCTTGTTGCATAGAATGGAGTCTCATCTACAAAGATGGTTCCTCTCTCACCGTCAGAAAGAGCGTCTACGATCTCATCTTCTGTGGTAAGTACCGTAATCTTCGATTCATATTTCAGATGCTCGTATCCGACAAACTTAGAAGTTACAGACGGATCGATGGATTCGTATACGGTTGCATCTGCTCCCATGTAGTTCGTTGCCTTACGTGCTTTTCTTGCAGTCTGACGCTGAACTTCCATTGCGGCTTTAAATCCCTCTTCATCAATATCTATACCTTCTTCTTCCAGGATCTCTTTGGTAAGATCGATCGGGAATCCATAGGTATCATATAATTTGAACGCATCTTCTCCGGACAGAGTCTTTGTTCCTTCTTCTGCCATCTTTTCTTTCATCTCATTCAGAATGACAAGCCCCTGGTCGATGGTCTTCTCAAACTGCTCTTCTTCCTTGCGGATGACATTCATGATAAAGTCTTTCTTTTCTTCCAGCTCCGGATATCCGTCTTTAGAGCCTTCGATCACAGTTGCAGCAAGATCTGTAAGGAATCCCGGTGCAACGTTCAGAAGTCTTCCGTGACGGCATGCACGGCGGAGAAGACGGCGAAGAACATATCCTCTTCCTTCATTAGACGGCATAATACCATCAGAGATCATGAAAGATACAGAACGCACATGGTCTGTGATTACACGCAGAGATACGTCTGTGCTTTCATTATCTCCATAAGATACTCCTGCGATCTCACATACCTGGTCACGCAGTGCTTTTAAAGTATCAATATCGAACATAGAATCTACATCCTGTACGATACATGCAAGTCTCTCAAGTCCCATACCGGTATCAATATTCTTCTGCTTCAGTTCGCTGTAGTTTCCATGTCCATCATTGTCGAACTGTGAAAATACGTTGTTCCAGATCTCCATATAACGGTCACATTCGCAGCCTACTGTACATCCCGGTTTACCGCATCCGTATTTTTCTCCACGGTCATAGTAAATCTCTGAACACGGACCGCACGGACCTGATCCATGCTCCCAGAAGTTGTCTTCTTTTCCGAAACGGAAAATTCTCTCCGGTGCAATACCAATCTCTTCGTTCCAGATCTTCCATGCCTCATCATCGTCTTCATATACGGACGGGTACAGACGATCCGGATCCAGTCCAACCACTTCTGTCAGGAATTCCCATGACCAGTGGATCGCTTCTGTCTTAAAGTAATCACCGAATGAGAAATTACCAAGCATTTCAAAGAAAGTACCGTGACGTGCAGTCTTTCCTACGTTCTCGATATCTCCTGTACGGATACATTTCTGACAGGTTGTCACACGGCGTCTCGGTGGGATCTCCTGTCCTGTAAAATATGGTTTCAGCGGTGCCATTCCTGAATTGATCAGCAGAAGGCTGTTATCATTGTGCGGCACCAGCGAAAAGCTTTTCATTTTTAAATGACCTTTGCTCTCAAAAAAGTCAAGAAACATGCGTCTAAGTTCGTTAACTCCGTAAGCTTTCATCTTTATCCTCCTCGCTTCTATCAGCTAAATTCTAATTATAAAGAGATTTTGATGGCTTGTCAATATAATGAAATTTAAAAAGGAACCGCATTTTCTGCGATTCCTTCTTTTTTCCATTCTACTTAGTCTCTGAATTCTTTGCGTCTTTTCTTTCGCGAAGCTTCTTGCCTGCAAAAACCCCTCCGACTGCAAACACTCCGATAAAGAGCATCTTCAATACCGTAGAGATCAGTGTTGAAAAAAATGCCATCTTGTCATGCCTCCCATGCTATCATTTTCTTTTCTCCTTGATTTATGCATATTATAGCATATACAAAAAAATTTTCCAAACTTTTTTAGCATTTTCACATACAATTTCGACCTTTTGTATCTGCCTTGCAGTTCCTACTCCACCATGCCAAAAAATTTCTGCGCATAGTGTACGGACTGCATGGCATCTTTTCCATAGAAATCTGCCCCGATCATATCCGCGTAATCCTGGTTCAGAACAGCCCCGCCTACCATGACTTTGCAGTCCGGTTTTTTCTCTCTTAAGAGTTTGATCGTCTCTTCCATGCTGACTACAGTTGTGGTCATCAGCGCACTTAAGCCTACCAAAGTGACATTCTCCTCAACTGCTTTTTCTACGATTGCCTCCGGCGGCACATCCTTTCCGAGATCGATCACATCAAAACCATAATTTTCAAGAAGAACTTTCACTATATTCTTTCCGATATCATGGATATCACCTTTTACGGTAGCAAGGATGATCTTCTCCTTCTTTTCTTCTTCCTGTCCGGATGAAGCAAGCACATCCTTGATAACTGCAAAGGCAATCTTCGCAGCATCCGCACTCATCAGAAGCTGCGGAAGGAAGACGGTTCCCTTTTCAAAACCTTCACCGACTACATTGAGTGCCGGGATCAGTTCCTCCTGGATGATATCCAGCGGTTCCCTCGTACCGATCAGGTCACGGGTGATATGATGTGCCTCTTCTTTCAGCCCTCTCTCGATCGCATATTTGAGTGTCATCTCAACGCCTGCAGCTTTTGGTGCATTTCCGGCTGCTGCAGCTGCCTGCGATGCCTGGACTGTCACCGTCTCTGTGGTTCCCGCATAAGTACTGATATAATTCGTACAATTTTCATCAAAGTCCATCAGTGCATTATAAGAACGATAAGCTTTCATCATATCTTCTGAGGATGGATTGATGATTCCTGCCGTCAGTCCGTTCTGCATTGCCATCGCATAGAAATAGCTGTTGACAATCGGGCGCCTTGGAAGTCCAAAAGAAATATTCGATACTCCAAGAACGGTTCTGACCCCGAATTCTTCCCGTACTCTCTTCAATGCTTCCAAGGTAACCTTTGCCCCGTCCTTTTCCGAACTGATGGTCATGGTCAGCACATCGATCACGATATCTTTCTTGTCGATTCCGTATTTGGCTGCTTCGTTGATGATCTTACCTGCAACACGCACACGGCCTTCTGCATCCTTCGGAATCCCCTCTTCATCAATGGTCAGTCCGACAACCACACCGCCATATTTCCGGATCAGAGGAAAGACTTCGTCCATAGAAACCTGCTTTCCGTTTACAGAGTTGATCATCGGCTTTCCATTGTAGATACGCATTGCACGTTCCATAGCCTTTCCATCTACTGTGTCAATCTGAAGCGGAAGACTGGTCACGCTCTGCAGTTCTTTTACAACTTTTTCCATCATGGCAACTTCGTCAATATCCGGAAGTCCTACATTGACATCCAGAATGTGCGCGCCCTTATCCTGCTGCGTGATCGCTTCTTTCAAAATGTAGTCCATATCTTCATTTTTCAGTGCTTCTTTGAATTTTTTCTTTCCAGTCGGGTTGATTCTTTCCCCGATGATACGCGGCATATCATCCAGGATCACAGCCTGTCCATAAGAAGATACGATCGTATCATGCTTTTTCTCGATCTCGCGCAGCGGAAGATCTTTGCATTCTTCCACCAGCTTTTTAATATGCTCCGGTGTCGTTCCGCAGCATCCGCCAATCACACAGGCTCCTTCTTTTACAACCTCCTGCATGATCCGGGCAAACTCATCCGGCTCTACATCGTAATACGTTTCCCCGTTCTTCTGCTTCGGAAGTCCGGCATTTGGCTTCACAATGATCGGAAGGGAGGTATATCTTCTTAAATCGTTTAGGATTGGAAGCATCTGTTTCGGCCCAAGTCCACAGTTCAGCCCCAGTGCATCTACGCGGAGTCCTTCCAGCATTGCCACAACAGAAGGGACATCCCCACCTGTCAGAAGCTTTCCTCTTTCATCAAAGATCATGGTTACAAATACCGGAAGAGAAGAATTTTCTTTTGCTGCAAGAATGGCTGCCTTTACTTCATAGGTGTCACTCATGGTCTCGATATGGATCAGGTCTGCACCGTACTTTTCTCCATAGCGGACGGCTTCTGCAAATGCTTCATAAGCATCATCAAAATCCAGATCTCCCATTGGTTTTAATAGCTTTCCGGTCGGTCCCATATCCAGTGCCACATAAGTCTCTTTTCCAATCTGCTCCCCTGCTCTTTTTGCATTTGCAATCCCTGCACGGATCACTTCTTCAACCGTATATCTGTCATCATGAAATTTGCAGACATTAGCGCCAAAGGTATTTGCAAGAACCACATCACTTCCTGCTTCATAATATCTGCGGTGAATCGCTTCCACCTTTTCCGGATGTTCGATGTTCCAGGTCTCCGGAAGTTCTCCCGGTGCAAGTCCTTCTGCCTGCAGAAGAGTTCCCATTCCTCCATCTAAAAATAAAAGTTCTTTTCCCAAACGTTCTCTGATATTCATACCCTACGCTCCTTAATTTCTTCTGTAAATGCAGTCCTTCTTCTCACACGCTTCGCAGCCTTTGATGTGACATTTTTCCTGCGTATCACTGATCCCAATGATTGCAGTCACCGATTTTGTCGGTGTGAGCATATAGCTGTCTGTCATGGTAAGTCCGATCTTCTTTGCCGTATCCAGCATCCGTAGGATATCGTCCTGATGATGGATATCAAAATCACCGTATCCCGGACTGAATCTCGGTCTGAGCCATTTATTCTGTGCTTTTAACTCTTCTCCGATCGAAAGCTGCAGATCGTCACAGTACTCCTCCAGATATGCAGCTGCGCATGCCTGCAATACAACAGATTTCGCCATATCTGTCAGTGAATAACGTTTCATCAGCATATCGACACCGGTACCGAGTGTTGCGCCAAATATAACTGCCTCTTTGCAGCCTCTGAGATTCTTTCCGAGACTTCTGCTTTTAATATTCATTTTTCCGATCGTCACCTGGTCTTCTCCTGTAACTTTACAGTCAAAAATGCGATAGACGGATTTTGCCTGCGTGGTCTGATCGAGCTCCACGAAGGAAACATCGATCAGCGTAAGCGTCTGTTCATCTACCGCATGTCTTCCATATCCCAGATAACGAATTGCTTCTTTCGTTCTGGCATCTGTCATCTTTCTTACGTTCCTTTATTTTACGATTTCTGAAAGGTTCTGCATGATCGCAGCAGCCACTTCCGGTTTGTTCATCGAATATACGTGGATATTGCGGACTCCATTTGCGATCAGGTCAATGATCTGATCAGTCGCATATGCAATTCCCGCCTGCTTCATCGCTGCCGGATCATCTCCGAAATAATCGACGATCGCACGGAATCTCTGCGGAACAGCAGTTCCTGAAAGGGCACAGCTTCTTGCGAGCTGCTTTTTCGTTGTGATCGGCATGATTCCCGGAAGCACCGGTATCATGATTCCCTGTTCACGGATACGATACAGAAAATTATAGAAAATATCATTATTGAAAAACATCTGTGTGGTAATAAAATCCACTCCACTGTCTACCTTTTCTTTGAGATAACGGATATCATCTTTCTTGTGTTCCATCTCTACATGTCCTTCCGGATAGCATGCAGCTCCGATGCAGAAGTCTCCCATTTTTTTGATGTCTTCGATCAGTTCACAAGCATGAGAATACTGTCCCGGAAGTGGAAACTGTCCATCCTGCGGGATATCTCCTCTGAGTGCAAGGATATTCTCAATCCCTTCTTTCTGAAGCTGTCTGATGACCTTATGTACCTCTTCCTTTGTTGAAGACACACAAGTCAGATGTGCAAGTGCCGGAATCTTCAGGTCATTCTTGATATGACTTGCAATTTTAACCGTATTCTTACTGGTTCCACCACCGGCTCCATAGGTAACACTGATAAATGACGGGTTAAGCTCTGCGATTCCATCCGTTGCTTTTAACACGGATTCAAAGCCCGCATCCGTCTTCGGCGGAAACACTTCAAAGGAAATATGTACTCCGTCTGCTTTAATTTTGTCTATAATCCTCATAATGAATGTTTCTCCTCTGTAAAATTTTCTTTTCATGATACCATATTTTCCGGCAAATTACCAGAATGCATTTTACATATTTTCGTAAAGTTCTTCGTAAAGTTTGGCTGAATTCTTCCATGAAAAGTCTTTTTCCATACCACGCTCTACGATCTTGTTCCAGTCACGCTTCCTGTCATAGTAAATCTGTTCTGCATATCTTACGGTTGCAAGCATCTCATGCGCATTGTAATTGGTGAAGCTGAATCCGGTTCCGGTCTTCTCGTATTCGTTGTAAGCTTCTACAGTATCTTTGAGTCCGCCTGTCTCTCTTACGATCGGCACCGTACCATATCTCAGACTCATCAGCTGGCTCAGTCCACATGGTTCAAATAATGACGGCATCAAGAATGCATCACAGGATGCATAGATCTTGTGAGACATCGGCTCTGAATAATAGATCTGTGCAGATACCTTATCCGGATACTTCCATGCGAAATGACGGAACATGTTCTCGTATCTCTCATCTCCGGTACCGAGTACGACGATCTGAACCGCATCCTGGCAAAGTTCATCCATCACACAGTCGATCAGGTCAAACCCCTTCTGGTCGGTCAGTCTGGATACGATACCGATCATCATACGGTGCGGATCTCTCTCCAGTCCGAGTTCTTCCTGCAGCGCCATTTTATTTTTCACTTTCTCCTTGCGGAAGTTTTCGACAGAGTAAGTTCTTGCAATGTTGGTATCTGTTGCCGGATTAAAATCACCGTAATCAATACCATTGACAATTCCTGACAGGCAGTTTGATCTTGCCTGCATCAGTCCTTCCAGCTTCTCCCCGTAAAACGGTGTCTTGATCTCTTCCGCGTAACTGCTACTTACCGTTGTCACACGGTCAGCGTAGACAATTCCGCCTTTCAGATAGTTGGCATCGTCATATGCTTCCAGCTTATCCGGTGAGAAATAGTATGCCGGAAGTCCGGTGATATCCATAACCGTCTTCTTATCCCAGATACCCTGGAATTTGAGGTTATGTATGGTGATCACAGTCTTGATTCCACGGAAAAACTCATTGTTATAGCGGAAATTATCCAGATAAATCGGAACAAGCCCGGTCTGCCAGTCATGACAGTGAATGATATCCGGTCTGAAATCCAGAAGTGGCAGTGCACTTAAGGCTGCTTTTGAAAAGAATGCAAACTTCTCAATATCGTATGCAATATCACCATATGGCTGCGAACCATTAAAATAATATTCATTGTCTATGAAATAAAAAGTGATTCCTTCGTACTGAAGTTCAAGAAGCCCTACATACTGCTGTCTCCAGTTCAGATCCATATAGAAATGAAGTCTGTAAGAAAGTTTATCTTTCCATTCGTCTTTCATGCACATATACTTTGGAAGCATAACACGTACATCGTATTTGTTCTTATCAAAATATTTTGGTAGTGATCCCACTACATCGGCTAATCCTCCTGTTTTGATAAACGGAACTGATTCAGATGACACAAATAATACTTTTTTCATTTAACACCCTCCTTACTCTCGCGGCTTATTTATAATTATACCGCAATTTCATCCGTTTGAAAAGAATTATCTGCGCTTTGATTTCAGTCTGATCGTGTCTGCGACCAGAGCAATAAATTCAGAATTGGTCGGTTTTCCTTTCCCGTTACTTACTGTGTAACCGAAAAGAGCTTCTAAGGTATCCAGCTTTCCCCTGCTCCATGCAACCTCGATCGCATGGCGGATCGCCCGTTCAACACGGCTCGATGTGGTCTGGTTCTTTTTCGCGACTGTCGGATACAGGATCTTTGTGATCGCATTTAAAACTTCCATATCGTCAACCGCCATCAGAATGGAATCCCTCAAATAATGATACCCTTTTATATGTGCCGGGATTCCGATTTCATGGAGCAGTTCTGTCACCTGTGTTTCCAGGTCCTCCTCAGAAGGTTCCGCATATACGGTATAATCTGTGTAAGGCGCTACACTCTTTTCCGCATGTCCGGAGCTTTTGATCCGCTGAAGGATTGTTTCATTGCGAAATGGTTTCAGGATGTAGTAGGCTGCTCCTTTTTCGAAGGCATCTTCCGTGATCCTCTCCTGTCCAATCGCAGTTACAATAATAAAATTCGGCTGTTTCTTTACTGTTTTATCTGCGCCTATCATTTCCATCACACTGATTCCATCCATTTTCGGCATAATTAGGTCAAGAAGTACAACGTCAGGCTGTTTATCTCTTATAATGTGATAAATATCTTCTCCGTTCCTGGCTTTTCCCACCAGTTTGAGATCTTTATCACTTTCTACAATTTCTCCTAGTAAATTCAACATTCTTTCGTTATCGTCAGCAATCGCTACATTCAGTTTTTCCATAAAGCCTTTCCCCTCCTTAAAGTGACAATTTGCACTGGAATGGAACCTATTATAACCTTCTGTATTCTGCGAATACAAGCAAATGGTGTCGCAGAAATCTGACAAAGTTCGCATATTTCAATCTTTTTTCAGATTTTCCAGCATGTTTTCGATAAATATTCCGTATCCTTTTGTCGCATCCTGTACGAAAACATGTGTTACTGCGCCTATAATCTTTCCATTCTGCATAATGGGGCTTCCACTCATTCCCTGCACAATCCCACCGGTCAGTTTAAGTAACCGTTTGTCAGTAACCTGAATTTCAATCCCCTTATTCACCTCCCTGGCATCCAGGTCAACTTTTGTGATTCTGACTGTATAATCTTCTGTCTTTCCGCTTACCGCACAGCGGATATACGCCTTTCCGACCTGAATTTCTTCCTTTGCCACAGCCGGATAAGCTTCTTTGCTGTCAAATATTCTCTCAATCCTGTCTAATTTCCCATAAATCCCTGTCTCTGTGTTTGTAGTAATCGAACCTAAAATATTGTAATGATTGTAGACAATGATCCCTTCCATCCCTCCGGGATTTCCGTTCTCACCTTTTTTAATATTCTGAATGCTGGTATCATATAATCTTCCCGTTGACATTTCGATCAGTTTGCCGGTATCTACATCATGTATTCCATGTCCCAACGCACCGTATTCACTATCTGCATTCAGAAAAGTGATTGTGCCGAGTCCCTGCGCGTTATCACGCACCCAGATTCCAAGTTTATATGCCCCGCCTTCATCTTTTGTCGGATGAAGTTGTACATCAATATACACTTTTTTTCGACGAATGTGTAAGACAACGGACTTATTCGATAATTTTTTAACCCGTTCGATAAGCTCAGATTTATTATAAATACTGTCAGAATCAACTCCGACAATATAATCTCCCTCCTTCACCAGATGCTTCGCCGGATTCACACCGATCCCATCTTTTCCCTTAATTTCCTGCGTCCCCAGCACCATCACGCCATCCGTCTCCATATAGATCCCAACCGGCATCCCTCCCGGAATCAGAAGGTTTCCCGAAAGTTCACTGACCGAAGCCTCCCTCTCCGCTTTCTCAGCCCGCCATTCCCTGTAGCAATAGCCGCCTCCTATAACCACGATTACCGCTAATAACACACTTAACATTTTCCGATAACTTCTAACCGACATTGCACACCCCTTTTTCCTCCCTAAAATTCCGCAAAAAATAAGGCAGGATTTTTTCTCCTGCCTCTAGTATGTGCTCAATCTTATTTTTTCAAACCGGATGCCAGAATTTTCATCTCCCGTGCGTTTTTCAGCACCGCATCCGTAATCTTTGCGCCTCCAAGGATCCTTCCCAGCTCCTGCACAGATTCTTCCCCGTCAAGCTGCCGGATCTTGGTCTTTGTCATCTGATCTTCCACCCGTTTTTCAATCAGGTAATGAGTATCTGCCATTGCAGCGATCTGTGCCAGATGCGTAATGCAGATCACCTGATGTTTCCTGCCGATCAGGCACATCTTCTCGGAAACCTTCTGTGCGGTACGACCGCTGATCCCCACATCGATCTCATCAAAGATCAGTGTCTCGATCTCATCTTTATCCGCCATGACTGCCTTGATCGCAAGCATGATGCGGGAAAGTTCACCGCCGGATGCCACAGTTGCAAGCGGTCTTGTCGGTTCACCCGGATTCATGGAGATCATAAATTCCACCTCATCCGTTCCTTCTACTGTGTACCCGGAGGTTTTTGAAAACCGAATTTCAAAGCAGACATCCAGGAAATTCAGATCCTGAAGTCCTTCTGCGATCTTTGCCTGCAAAAGCTTTGCCTCTTTTTTACGGATCTTCGACAGACCCTCGCATTCTTTTTGCAGACGTTCCTCTGATTTTTTCAGTTTTCCCTTTAATTCATTTAAATATTCATCATAATTTTTTAAAATCAGGAGGCGCTCCTCGTCATCCGCCTTATGCTGCAGAATTGCCTCTGCCGAATCTCCGTATTTGACCTTCAGATGATTGATCTGGTTCAGCCGGCTCTCCGTCTCATAGAACTGTTCCGGTTCAAAGGAAAGACTGTCCAGATAACAGCGAAGCTCGCGCCCGGAATCCCCGATCAGATTCTCCACTTCGACCAGCTGTTCATACAGTTCTCCCGATTTGTCATCATGTTCTGCCGCCACAGCCGCCGCACGTACTGCCCGTCCGATCGCTTCTGCCGCACTTATACCGCCTTCTCCTGCTGTATACAGATACGCCTCTTCCAGATTCTCTGCGATTCTTTTTCCCTGCATCATCCGCCGGTAATCTTCTTCTACCGACTGGCATTCTGCCGCAGTGATTCCTGCATTTTCAATCTCATCAATCTCAAATTCAAGAAAAGAAATCTCTTTGGCTCTCTCAGCCTCGTCTTTATCGGCTTCCTTAAGTTCTTTTTCCAGCCGACGGTATTCCCTGTATGAATCCGCCACTTTTTTCTTCCATTCTCCGGCTTCTTTTGCAAATGCATCCAGAATTGCCAGATGATTTTTTTTATATAACAGTGACTGATGCTCATGCTGCCCGTGAATATCGATCAGAACCTGGGCTGCTTCCTTTAGCCGCCCCAGTGTCACAGTCTCTCCATTGATCCGGCTCACACTTCGGTTTCCGTTAAACCGTCTGGTGATAATGATCTGCCCTCCGTCCGGCGAAAGATCCATCTCTTCCAGCTTCCGTACCGTTTCCGGATTTTCCACATAAAAGGTCAGTTCTACAAGTCCCTTATCGGCTCCCTTACGAAGCATATCTGCTGAATATCTTCCGCCCAGGGCAAGACTGACACTCCCCAGGATAATTGATTTTCCGGCACCGGTTTCCCCGGTCAGGATATTGAGTCCACCAGAGAAATCCACTTCCGCCTCATCGATTAGCGCCAGATTTTTTACATGCAAATTTTGTAACATTCTTTCTCCTGTCTATTGTTCCAGTAGTTTCTTGATCTTTTCCATCAGTAGAATCGTATCATCCACGGTCCGCACAGCGCACATGATCGTATCATCCCCGGCAATACAGCCAACGATCTCATTCCAGTTCATCGCATCCAGTGCCGCAGCCACCGCCATCGCCATACCGGATACCGTTTTCAGTACCAGAATATTCTGAGCCATATCCATAGAGCTGAATCCATCCCGCAAAATGCGCACATATTTTTCAGTCATTCCGTTCTGTGTACTCTGGAGTACCGCATATTTCTGCCTGCCGTTTTCTGCCGGAACCTTGGTGAGCTTTAAGTCGCGGATGTCTCTGGATACCGTTGCCTGCGTCACTTTAAATCCCGCTTCATTCAGATACTCGGCAAGCTCATCCTGTGTCTCAATCTGATATTTGTTGATCAATTCTACAATTTTGGCATGTCGGTTTACTTTCATCTTCTAGTTTCCTTTCATCTTTTCACGTAATGTTTCCAGAAAGCTCACTTTGCTGAGTTTTACGATTTTTGCTGTCTCCCACGCCTTTTTGATCCGGATCCGGTCACCGGTATGAAGCGGGACTTCATCCGCACCATCATATGCAATCACTGCTTCCTCGATCTGATTTTCCCGTTTTGCACCAATCTCGATCACGATCTCATCTTTGTCCGCGAAAACAATACTGCGGGAATTGAGTGCATGCGAGCAGATCGGTGTCACAACAATCAATGACGCTGTCGGCTCCACAATCGGTCCTCCTGCAGACAGATTGTACGCAGTAGAACCCGTCGGTGTGGACACGATCAGTCCGTCCGCATCATAGGAGTTCAAAAACTCTCCGTTAACATAGAGATTAAAATGAACGATCTTCATGCTGCCGGATCTCGTCATGACAATATCATTGAGTGCCACATCTCTTACATTGCGATATGCAGCGGATCCATACAGCATCATCCGCTCTTCAATCGTATAATTGCCCTCTACGAGCTGTTTTACAGCCTCTTCTACATTCTGCACCTCTACCTCGGTCAGATAGCCAAGGGTGCCCATATTGATTCCAAGCATCGGAAGATCCCGCCCGAACAGACGTCTGGATGCCTGGATAAAGGTTCCGTCTCCGCCTACCGTCAACACACAATCAATATCCTTTGGAATCTTGATCTTTGAAAAATTTCCTTCTTCCGGCTGCTCTTCCAGATAACATTTCTTCCCGTAGGATTCAATGCATTTTTTGATTTTCACGGTGATCTTCCGATTTGCATCCTTCATATCATTCGTGATAATGTAAAACTTTTCCATGTCTTTTTATTTCTTCTCCTCAGCCGGATCCTTTTTTGCAAGTGTGTCAAAAGCAGCATCGACAGTCCCCCGAATGTCTACGCTCTCCACAATCCTTGCCTCTTCCTCCGGCCTTTTTTTCAGATGTACCAGATACTCGATATTCCCTTCCGGTCCTTTGATCGGTGAAAATTCAAGTGCTGCTACTTCAAAGCCGATCGATACTGCATAATCGGTTACTTTTTCGATGACCTCGATATGGGTACTCTTTTCCCTTACCACACCTTTTTTCCCAACCTTCTCACGTCCGGCTTCAAACTGTGGCTTGATCAACGCAACGATCTCTCCGTTCTCTTTCAGGTAATTGCGGATTGGGAGAAGTACCTTCGTCAGCGAAATAAAAGAAACATCAATCGATGAAAAATCAATCGGTTCTCCCAGATCTTCCGGCTGTACATAACGGATGTTGGTCTTTTCCATGCAGACCACTCTTTCATCCTGACGTAATTTCCAGTCCAGCTGACCATGTCCCACATCGATGGCAAACACCTTGACTGCTCCATTTTGCAGCATGCAGTCTGTAAATCCTCCTGTCGAAGATCCCACATCGGTACATACCTTTCCTTCCATGGATACATCAAAATTCTTCATCGCCTTTTCCAGCTTAAGTCCTCCGCGGCTGACATACGGAAGTGCATGTCCACGGACTTCGATCTGAACCTCTTCCGAAAAGGAAGTTCCCGCTTTATCCTCTCTCTGCCCGTCCACGAATACATTGCCGGACATGATAATCGCTTTTGCCTTTTCTCTAGAGGATGCCAGATTTCTCTTTACAAGTAATACATCCAACCGTTCTTTCATTCTCTATCAATCCCTCCTGCTCTCTTCTGCTATATATGCAGTGATAATCCTGGCCACGCAGGATTCAATATCCAACATCACCTCACTGCGAAGTAGGTCTACACTTCCGTGTTCGATATAGTCATCCGGCAGTGCCAGATTCAGAACCTCTGCGTCTGTCTCAAGACCTGCCAGATAAGCAGTCACAAATTCTCCGAATCCGCCTCTGCGGATATTCTCTTCCAGTGTCACGATCAGCCGGTGTTCCACCGTCAGTTTCCGGAGCATCTCCTCATCCACCGGCTTTACAAACCGGGCATTGATCAGGGTACAGTTATATCCAATCTCTTTCAAATGCTTCCGAACCTGAACTGCCTGCTCAAACATATGTCCGACACTGATGATCGCAATATCCTCTTCTTCATAGACCGGCTCACTCTTTCCATACTCAATCGGTGCTCTGTATTCACGGAATCCGTCAAATGCGCTGCCTCTTGGATAGCGCACTGCTGCCGGTGCTCCAAGTCTCACCGCAAACCGCACCATGTCCGCCAGTTCCCATTTATTTTTCGGAGAAAGGACGGTCATATTCGGAATCATTGACAAATAAGAAAGATCAAAGATCCCCTGATGGGTCTCCCCGTCGCTTCCCACAAGTCCTGCCCTGTCCACGGCAAATACGACTGGAAGCTTCTGCAGACAGACATCATGGATCATCTGGTCAAATCCTCTCTGTAAAAACGAAGAATATACAGCAAATACCGGATGCAGTCCTGCCGCAGCAAGTCCTGCCGCAAAGGTCACGCCATGTCCCTCTGCGATCCCCACATCAAAAAAGCGGTCCGGATAGTATCTGTGAAATGCTGCCAGGCCGGTACCGTCTTCCATTGCCGCCGTGATCGCTACCAGTCTGTCATCTTTTTTTGCCAGATCCAGCATAACCTTGGAAAACACATCTGTACAGGAATCCTTTCCACTTTTGGAAATCGGCTCTCCTGTCTGGATATCAAACGGACCTGTTCCATGGAAACGGGAAGGGTTTTCTTCTGCCGGGAGATACCCTTTCCCCTTTTTCGTCAGTACATGGACAAGCACCGGTCCTTTTACCCTTTTTGCCTCGGTAAACGCACGGCACAGTGCCTTCAGGTCATGCCCGTCCACCGGTCCTAAATACTTGATTCCCATATCTTCAAAGAACATTCCCGGAACCAAAAGCTGCTTGATGCTGCTCTTGGTGCGCTTAATATGCCGCACCATCTTTTCACCGCCAAATGGAATACTGCCAAGTACATTTTCCACGGTATCCTTCAGGTCGGTATAGGCCCGGGCAGTGCGCAGCTCTCCGAGATAACTGGACATTCCACCGACATTTTTGGAAATAGACATATGGTTATCGTTAAGCACGATGATGAAATTCGTCTTCATCTCCGCAGCATTATTCAGTGCTTCATATGCCATTCCTCCGGTCAGGGATCCGTCACCGATAACAGAGATCACGGAATAATCCTGCCCCAGGATATCCCTTCCTCTGGCATAGCCAAGTCCGGCCGAAATTGAAGTGGAGCTATGACCGGTATCAAAGGCATCACAGTCACTTTCTTTTCGTTTCGGGAAACCGCTCATCCCACCATATTTTCTCAGATCATCAAATCCTTCTTTCCTTCCGGTCAGAATTTTATGCGTATAAGACTGATGCCCTACATCCCAGATCATCTTATCCTCCGGAAGCTGAAAACTGAGATGCATTGCCATGGTAAGCTCTACCACACCCAGATTGGACGCAAGATGCCCTCCTGTCTTGCTGATCTTCTCAACAAGAAAGGTACGGATTTCTTCTGCAAGCCCTGCCAGTTCCTGTTCATTTAATTTTTTGATATCATTCGCTTCGTGAATCTGCTCCAGATACACTTCATCCACCCCGCTTATTTTTTCCTGTGTATCAGTTCCTGTATCAGCTGTGTCAGATACGTATTTTCTCTGTCCAACCCGGAAAGCAGCCCCAGTGCTTCCTGTGAAATAACTTCCACATCTCTGGTTGCTTTTTCCAGACCTTTTAATGTAACATAGGTTGTTTTTTCATTTTTTTCATCGCTGTGGACCGGTTTGCCAAGCTCTTCTGTAGTACTTGTCACATCCAGGATGTCATCCTGGATCTGGAAAGCAATCCCCACATCCGATGCGATCTTCTGCACTTTCTCAAGCTCTGCATCCTCTGCACCTGCAAGAAGTGCCCCGATCATCATCGAACTTTCGATCAGCGCTCCTGTTTTCAGTTCATAGATAAAGTTCAGCATGCCTTCATCAAGTCCCACACCGCAGGAAGCCACATCCACGACCTGACCGCCTATCATCCCGTAAATACCGGCTTTTTCTGCAAGGATTTTTAAAGCTTTTCCAATCAGAAGACTCTTTTCAGGTGCGATTTCAAATGCCTTTACCGCCGTCTCAAACGCATAGTTCAGAAGTGCGTCCCCGGCAAGAATCCCCATTGCTTCCCCGTATACAATATGCGTTGTCTTTCTTCCTCTACGGTACTCGTCATTGTCCATTGCCGGCAGATCATCGTGCACCAGGGAATAAGTATGGATCATCTCCATTGCTGCCATAAACGGCTCGATTTCTTTTCCTTCTCCTCCGAAAAGGCGGTATGTCTCCTGCATCAGCATTGGGCGGAGTCTCTTTCCGCCTGCCATCACACTGTACTCCATCGCCTCCATGATCTGGCTCTGGTAACCTTCTGCTTTCGGCAGATATTTTACAAGAAGCTTTTCAATCACTTCTGTTCTTTCTTTCATTTCTTCTTTAAAAGTCATGTATTTCTCCATTCTCTTCCAGCACCTGCACTTTTTTCTCTACTGTATCAATCTTCTCATTACAAAGCTTCAGCATTTCCATACCCTTCTGATACAGTCCGAAGGACTCTTCCAGCGAAGTATCTCCCGATTCCAGCTCTTTTGCCACCTGATCCAGCTTTGCAAAAAGCTCTTCCAGAGATTCTTCCGGCATTTCTTCTGCAATCTCGTTTTTCTTATCTGCCATTTTCCTACTCCTTCTTGGTATCTGTTACCTGTGCCTCGATCTGCCCGTCTGTCACATAAATCCGAAGCCAGTCTCCTTTTTTTACATCCGCTACTTTCTTTACGGTCCCTTCCGATCCCTGTACATAGGAAAAGCCCTGGTTCAGCTTGGCAAGCGGAGAAAGTCCCTTCATCCGTTCGATCCGGATTGCAAGCTGCTGACGGTTTTCCCGCAGATTCCGCTCCATCAGAAGCGGCAGCATCTCCTGCACTTTCCGGGTCCTCTCCTGTTCCTGTTCCAACCGCTGATGCATGGCTTTTGGGATCTGCTCCTCATAGTCTGCAAGCTGCTGGCGCATGGACTTAAGTTTCCCTGACGGACTTAAGTAACGGAATTTTTCTGCATACCGCGCTGTATGAAGTGATGCAACCTCCAGCTTTCTCCTCATACTTCGGTGCATCCTTTCCCGTTCTGTCCGGATCGTTTCCAGAAGTTCCCGGTAATTACAGATTGCAAGCTCTGCCGCAGCAGAAGGCGTCGGTGCACGAAGATCCGCTACATAATCTATGATCGTCGTGTCCGTCTCATGTCCTACTGCCGAAATAACCGGTACACTGCATTCAAAAACTGCGCGCGCTACCTTTTCCTCGTTAAATGCCCACAGATCTTCAATAGACCCCCCGCCTCTGCCAACGATCATTACATCAACCTTTGCTTCCTCCAGTGCACGGATTCCCCGTACCACACTTTCAGACGCGCCATCCCCCTGTACCAGTGCCGGATACAGAAGAATCTGCACATATGGATTTCTCCGCCTGGTAATGTTGATAATATCGCGCACTGCCGCTCCGGTTGGTGCCGTTACAACACCAACTGTCCGCACATATTTCGGAATCGGCTTTTTATATTCCGGCGCAAACATTCCCATTTCTTCCAGCTCTTTTTTGAGCTTTATAAATTTTTCATAAAGAAGTCCCGCACCATCCAGTACGATCTCCTTTGCATAAACCTGATATCTGCCATCTCTTTCATAGACGCTGACGCTTCCAAGCACGATTACCTGCTGCCCTTCCTGCATACGAAAAGAAAGCCCGCTGCGCTGCCCGGCAAACATAACACAGGCAATCGTTCCGGACTCATCTTTCAGTGAAAAGTACAGATGTCCTGAAGTATGGTACTTACAGTTTGACACTTCCCCTTTGATATAAATTCGATTCAACATAAAGTCTTGCGTAAACATATTCTTAATGTACGCATTGACCTGTTTTACAGTATATACGTTTCGCATGATTTCTGATTCTTAGGCAAGCTTTCCGAGTACACCGTTGACAAATGCCGGTCCCTCATCTCCCGAAAAATTCTTTGCCAGCTCAACTGCTTCATTGATCGCTACTTTGACCGGCACTTCGTCATCCCACTTCATCTCATATACGGCAAGACGAAGAACAGAAAGATCCACTTTATTCATACGTCCGGTTTTCCAACCGGTTGTATGTTCATTGATCATCGCATCGATTTCTTCTTCATGTGCTGCGATATCTTTGACCTTTTTGCGCATATATCCGCATTCTTCCTCACTTGCTTCTTCTACCTGTTCCAGATACAGTTCGATCTGTTCGTCTGCATCAGCCGCATCAAATCCGATGCTGAAGAGCATTTTAAATATATGTTCTCTGACTTTACTTCTTCGCATGTTCTCTCTCCAATTATTCTTCTTCCGGCATGTCCACACCTGCAACACGGATGTTTACGTCTGCAACGGTAAGACCTGTCATATTCTCGATTGCTGCCTTTACTTTTTCCTGTACCTTTAAAGTAGTATCTTTGATACTGCTACCATATTTGAGGTTCAGGGCAAGGGATACGGTAACGATACCTTCCAGCACGTCTACCTTTACTCCTTTGGAAAGGCTCTTCATTCCAAGCTTTGCGATCAGTTCTCTGGTTGCATTTCCTGCCATGGAAGATACCCCCTCTACCTCCATTGCTGCAAGTCCTGCGATAATTGCAACTACTTCATCAGCAATCTGTACTTCTCCGAGGTTCTCATCTGATTCTATCTTATAGGTATTTCTCTCTTCTTTACTCATTATAAGTCCTCCTGTCTGCGGTTCTTCCGCTCCTCGCGCTCATCTCGGAACCTTTCGGTTCCTCGATGTTCGTTGCACTCACATAGGTCTGGGCTGAAAGTGATTCGTCTGCGAGCAGCCGATCATTTCCCACCCAGCACTGCGCTCTTTTTCCGCCCCTCGCGCTCATCTCGGAACCTTTCGGTTCCTCGATGTTCGTTGCACTCACATAGTCCTGGCTTGAAAATGATTCGTCTGCAAGCAGCCGATCATTTCCCACCCAGTCCTGCGCTCGTCGCTATGCGTTCATTGTAACATAAAAGATCCTTATTGGAAAGTTTTTTAGGAACGTCCGAATTCGGAAAGTTTCAGTCCTTCGTTTCGTTCCAGCACCATACGGATGCTCCAGCTGTTGACAAACAGAAGAAGCGGTCTGTCTTTCAGGTCCTTGATCTTCTTCATATCGGATGTGCCGACCAGCTTGTCCATATTGATTTCTTCATTCTCGATCCAGCGGATATGTTCGTATGGAAGTGGTTCCAGACGGATCTCCACGTTATATTCATTTTCCAGACGGTATTTTAATACATCAAATTGCAGGACACCGACTACACCGACGATGATCTCTTCCATACCGGTGTTGAATTCCTGGAAAATCTGGATCGCGCCTTCCTGTGCGATCTCGTTGATTCCCTTGATGAACTGCTTTCTCTTCATCGTATCCACCTGGCGTACTCTGGCAAAATGTTCCGGTGCGAAAGTCGGAATTCCTTCGTATGCAAATTTTTCCACTGAATTGGTCAGTGTATCTCCAATGGAGAAGATACCAGGATCAAATACACCGATGATGTCTCCACCATAAGCGGTATCGATCATGTGACGTTCACTCGCCATCATCTGCTGTGGCTGTGACAGACGGACTTTCCTGCCTCCCTGGATATGGAAGACATCCATGCCCGCCTTGAATTCACCGGAACAGATACGCATAAATGCGATTCTGTCCCGGTGTGCCTTATTCATATTTGCCTGGATCTTAAACACAAATGCGGAAAAATCTTCTTCCTTCATCGGATCGATCAGTCCTTTGTCGGACATTCTCGGAAGCGGTGAAGTCGTCATCTTAAGGAAATGCTGAAGAAAGGTCTCCACACCAAAGTTGGTCAGAGCTGATCCAAAAAATACCGGAGAGAGTTCTCCTTTGCTGACCATCTCCTGGTCAAATTCCGCACTCGCTCCGTCCAGAAGCTCAATCTCTTCTTCCAGCTGTGCGAACTGTGCTTCACTTACGATGCCCTTTGCTTCCTCACTGTCGATGGAAACCTTCTCAACTTCCCCGATCGAGGTTCCTTTCTTGGTATCTGAGAAAATCTCCAGCTCTCTGCTGTTCCGGTCAAATACGCCGCGGAATTCTTTTCCGGAACCGATCGGCCAGTTGATCGGACAGGTAGCGATCCCCAGTTCCTTTTCAATATCATCCAGTAATTCAAAGGTATCCATCGCTTCACGGTCCATTTTATTGATAAATGTAAAAATCGGAATATGACGCATGACGCAGACTTTGAACAGCTTTCTTGTCTGTGCCTCCACACCTTTTGATCCATCGATCACCATAACCGCCGAATCGGCCGCCATAAGAGTACGATAAGTATCTTCCGAGAAATCCTGATGTCCCGGTGTATCCAGAATATTGATGCAATAACCGTCATACTGGAACTGCAGGACAGAAGATGTTACCGAAATACCTCTTTCTTTTTCAATCTCCATCCAGTCTGAAACCGCATGTTTCGCTGTTGCCTTTCCTTTTACAGAACCTGCCTGATTGATTGCCCCACCATATAACAGAAACTTCTCTGTCAGGGTAGTCTTACCTGCATCCGGATGGGAAATGATCGCAAATGTTCTTCTTTTCTTTATCTCATTCGTAAAATCTGCCATGTTATTCTACTCCTACTATTTTCTCAATGTCACTCAAACTCTTATTATATGGTATTTTTGCTATAATATCAATCCCCTGATTCACTCGTATTTGTACTTTCATGGATCGGTGTGATCACCACATTTGCAGCATTTACCTCTGCTTTGCGTGTGACAATATCCTCGATCTGTGCCCGTTTTGCATCCGACAGATCCGCCACATCAACGACCACATCTGCGGATTCTTCGGTAAGACTTACCACCGCATCCTGAAAGCCTTTGCTGGCAAGCAGAGTCTCAATTGCGACCTCCTGTTCGGCGCGCTGTGTCATCTCCACCATCTGCGCAACTGCATCTGCTTTCTGGTCTTCTGCGATATCTGCATTATCAATGATCGCCTGCAGGGTTTCTTTGTTTTTTGCCCGCACCTGCTCCCGGTTCACTTTTGCCTGTGCTACAAGCGCACTGACCGATCCATTTGTCAGCACCGCCTCTCCCGGATTTCCGTCCACCTGATCGTTATCCGCTGTCTGGAGGGAGCTGTCACCTCCTGTGTCCTGATCCGAAATATCCAGAAGTTCCTTATTTGCCATCTCGCTTCCCGTCTCTGCTGTTTTGTTTTTCGAGCCAAAAATTTTTCCGGAATAGTTCAGATATCCTGCCGCAGCGATCATCACCGCAAGAACCGCAATCACAATCTGATTTTTCTTAAATACTTTTTTCACTAGCCTTCCTCCTATAAGATTCTTTTTTAGTTATGCTTCATTACTTTTATCTTATGCGTGTCTACTCCGAATAATGCCTGCACAGCCTCTGTGATATTTTCAATCACGATGGCATTATCTCCGCCATCTGCAATTACGAGAACACCTTCTATCCGGGGACTTAATTCCTGTTTCACATATGGCGTTTCTTCTCCATTTCCGTTTGCATAAACTGCCGTCTCTGAAGAACTGGTATTTTTTCCTCCGCTCTCCCCTTCCTGCACCTCACTTGTCATCTCCTGATCCTTTTCCACTACCTTTTCCGAGGAAGAAGCCAGAGTGATCATCACCTTTACATTTCCAACTCCTTCTACTTTTGCAAGTGCATTTTCCAGCCGTGTTTCCAGTGCATCTGTATAAGTATCCCCCGATGCATTTTCTGCCTTCTGCATCTGCTGTTCATCCTGTGTCTGGTCTGATTTTATATCGGAAACAGGCATCGCGATCACAACCAGAAGCAGTCCGACAAGTAATATGATCAGCCACTTGTCTTTTTTTATTTTACGGATTTCAAACATCTTCATTCACCGCCCTTTTCGAGCAAATCCGCCGCATACTCCATCTCTTTTATCATCTGCTCATACTCCGCCGTCCGATACAGCTCCGTTACCTGTCCGGCTTCCCCCATAAGGTCCAGAACCGGCTGGGCAAGCAGAACGGTCAGAAGAAGTCCGCAGAAAAAACGGACATATTTCCGGTAGCTATTCTCTGGAAGTGCCTGCAAAAATGCGGTTACAAGAATCATATAAACGGCGAGATTCTGCATCCACCTGTAAACCAGCTGTATCATTTTATCCCTCCTACGAAGCTGCCGATGCCGCAACTGCAAGTGTCACCAGAAACAGGACCGCCGTCACAAGCACCGTCTTTAGCAGCATATGATAACCTTCCCCGGTAAAACTGATGGCCTCCACGATCCGTTTATCAGACACCGGCTGGATAAGTGCCGCCGTTCCTTTGTAAAGAAGCGTCAGAATTCCCATATTGATGACCGGGATCATCACAACTCCCGTTACAAGCAGTGCCCCTGCAATTCCAACTCCATTTTTTAAAAGGACCGCACTTCCAAGCACGACTTCGCTTGTCCCGCTGACTACATCACCGATTCCAGGAATCATTCCCACGCCCTTTGTCCAGACACTCCTTTTCACCTGATCTGCCGCCGGACTGATTATCCGCTCGATAAACCCGATCCCCGTCACCAGGGCAAGCAGACTTTTCAGACTCCATCCGATTACAAGTCGCAAAAGTTCCGCTGCCTTAGAAAGAAATTCCTCCTCCGTCAGATTGTTCAAGATTTCCATCAGAAGTGCGATCTGGATCAACGGAACGATCCATTTCAAAATCACAAGTTCCACAAGAAAAATCAGGAAAAGCGCCAGATTATAAAATGCGATCGCAGAAATACTTCCCACTGCGACTGCCATACAGACAAAGTAGACAGGACAGAGTACTCGCATAAAGAGGATCAGATTTTCGAGTCCATGCTGTACCTCTACGGCTGCTGCCTGAAAATTCCGTATGCCGACTGTAATCACAGACAGGTATACCAGAAAAAAGGCGGTCTGTGAGATCTGACAGTTCTGAAACACTTCCGAAAAGTTGGAAAAAACCGCTGCGATCAGCACCAGAAAAATAATAGATGCAAGCACCGGTTTATTGACCTTCAGCACATAGAAAAACTGATCCGTCACAAAGTTTCTGATCTGTCCGGCAGACAGGTTTTCATCCTGCCGGATCACAGACTCAACAAGATCCTGAAAATGCAGTTTTTCTTCCGGGAACAGTTTCCGGATTGCCGTATCCAGATCCTTTACCTCTGTCAGCTCCCAGATTTTCTGCTCTGTTTCCTCCTGCGTTTTTTCCAGATCCGTTTCTGTCATATTATCTTCTGTCCGGCTGTTTTCCGAAGAGGAATCTTCCCCTGCCGCAAATACCTGTACCGGCAGTATCAGTACGAAGATTACAAGTCCGATCATGTATGCTATGCCATATTTCTGAAAATAATGTTTCATTTTTCTTCCCTTTTACTATCCAAGTTCGCGGATTGCAAGAAGCAGTGCTTTTAATATCGGCATTCCTATTGCAAGTATACTGAGCCTTGCAAAGACCTCAATCTGCCCGGCGATCGTCTGATAACCGGCATCCTTGCAGATTGCTGCCGCAAATTCCGCCAGATAGGTCACACCCAGGATTTTCAGCATTGCCGTCAGATATACCGCATCAATCTTTACAAAGCTGCCAACCAATTCCAAAGTTTCCCGGATCACCGACAGATTCCGGCTCATTCCGAGAAAAAGGAAAATGCTGACCGCAATCCCCAGATAGATCCCATACTCTTTTCTGGTATTTTGAAATTGTAATGCCAGGAAAGTTCCTGCAATCCCGATGCAGGCTGCCTTAAGGATACTCATCTTTTCCCTCCTTTACAGAGCAAAGAGCCGTCTGATATCGTCAAACAGATCTGAAATATAAGGAAGGATCCAGAATAAAACCAGGAGTAGTCCTGCAAGGCTTGTGAGAAATGCCTGTTCTTCTCTTCCGCTGTGTTTCAGCACCTGTCCCAGGACAGAAACCAGAATCCCGACTGCCGCAATTTTAAATATCAGATTTACACTCATGTTTCGCTCCTATTTACAGAATCAAAATTGTCAGGAAAAGCCCTGCTGTAACACCCAGCAGATTGCAAAGCCTCCGTTTTTCCTGAATTTCTTTTAAAAGACCGCCTCTTTTTTCTTCCAGAAATTCTGCATACTGCAAGAAAATCTGCGTTTCCTGCTTCTTATCCAGGCTGCCAAGCTGCCTCCCAAGCTCATGCAGACGTACCCTTTCCTCCCTGCCAAGGAGCAGACATTCAAGATCACTTTCGCAGCACCTCTCCCAGATTATTGCAAGACTTCTTGACGGCATCTCCAATTCTTTTGCCAGATGTTCCAACCAGATCCTGTAGTTCTGACTGCATCTTCGGGAAACAGAAGCGCATACCTGGGCGAGTGGTGCATAAGTATACTCCATTTCTCCCGCAAGCTGCCTTATCACTCTTTGCAGCTCTCCGGTATCCGTGATCTGCCTCTGATATTCCATTCCCCTGCTGTATCCATAGCCGGATGTCGCCGCCACAATTCCCAGGCATCCGACCATTTTCAGATACACAGTTTTTCTCCCCGTTCGTTATAAATCCCTTCAATTTCTCCTACATGTTTCCCGGATTTCATCACAACATATCTGGCAAAGCATCTTTCCTTTACCAGATTGCTGACCAGTGGCTTTTCACGGATCTCATCCATACCGGAACCATGCACCGTCGTCAGCATGGTTGCCCCACAGTGCATAGCGTACTCGATCGCCTCTACATCCTTCGCTGTCCCGATCTCATCTGCCGCGATCACATCCGGCGCCATAGACCGCACCAGCATCATCATTCCTTCTGCTTTCGGGCAGTTGTCCAGAATATCTGTCCGCATCCCAAGCTGGTTCTGTGGCACGCCACGATAGCATCCTCCAATCTCTGAACGTTCATCCACCACACCCACATTTCTTCCTTCCACCCAGCGGTTCCCATCCGAAATCTGCCGCACCAGATCCCGCAAAAGTGTAGTCTTTCCTCCACCTGGTGGGGAAATGATCATGGTATGGCAAAGTCTTCCTTTTTCAAGGATCACAGGAAACAGCTTATTCGCACAACCTGTAATCTCATGGCAGATTCGGATATTGATCGATGTAATATACTGAAAATTCCGGATTTGTTCCTTTTCCGAAATAATTTTCCCGGAAATTCCGACCCGATGCCCTCCTTCAATCGTCAGAAACCCCTGGCGCAGTTCATTTTCATAGGCATACAGGGAATAATTGGATACATATTCCATCGTTTCACGCAGTTCTTCTTTTGTCACCCGATGGGTAAAAAGTTCTTCCTTTCCCTCTTTTTTCACTGCAAGCGGCTGTTCTTCCCGAAGCCGGATCTCCTGAATCTTCTCAAAATCCAGTCCATGATTCAACAGGATCCCTCGGATTTTCTCCGGAAGCACCGCCAGAATTTGATCTTTCTTTTCTCTTCTCATCTTGTCCACCTCTCTTTAAAGAATGTATATGGAAGGCAGGAGAAAAATAGAACTAAAAAAGGGGCTGTCGCTTTAACGAATGAATTTTCGTGAAG
>NZ_JAQEUJ010000030.1:6362-30387 GCF_027695515.1 Coprococcus sp. LG101-27 | reverse complement strand
GGATGTAAAAAAACTCAATCGAGTTTTTTCACATCCCCTTTCTTTTATTGTACCGAAGCGATCCCTGAACCTAGGGTCCAGGTCTTCGCTCCGCTACGGTCGGCGCAGAGCACTCGTCCACCGGACGAGTTGCGCCCCATCTTCCGCACAGATGTCTTGAATTAAATACATGAGAACATCGGATTGACAATCTCTTGTCAAGGTGCAATAATATCCGCGGAGGTAGTATTTGAAAACTACAAAACTATACTCTGACTGAATCACAACAATTTCATATCGAAATCGTTTCCGTCAACAGGTGACGGAGAAGGAGCTTATATTTATTAAGAGGTAAAATAAGACTCAGGGAATACGAAGAATAGCAGAAGCATTTGCAGGGAGAAGTATACCTTGATGATGCTTTTTTCATATAATAATTTGGAATTATGGAAAAAAGTATGGTTACACTCTATGTTTATGCTTATTTTTGTGTTTCCGGACAGAAAAGGAGTAAGACATGACAGTTGAGATGCTAAAAGGAAAGATTCATCGTGCTACGGTAGTACAGGCAGAATTAGATTACGTGGGAAGTATTACCGTTGATGAGGAACTGCTGGAGGCAGCAGGAATTATGGAATATGAGAAGGTTCAGATCGTGGACGTGAATAACGGAAGCCGATTTGAAACTTATACGATCTGTGGTAAGCGTGGAAGCGGAATGATCTGCTTAAATGGCGCTGCGGCAAGATGTGTAAGTACAGGTGATAAGGTTATTATCATGTGTTATGCAAATTATGAGGCAGAAGAAGCCAAAGAACATAAACCAAAAGTTGTTTTCGTGGATGATGAAAATAAGATCAGCCGTGTGACAAATTATGAAAAACATGGGTTGTTGAAAGACCAGGAAAAATAAGGAATCTAAAAACAAAATGAAATTTGTTGAATTCAGAATAAGAGGCTATCTCCGAATTTATTATAAAGAGGAGAATTATCATGCAGGTAACAACAACAGTCGAAGAGACAAGAAAATTAGTTAAGAACTGGAAAAAAGAAGGAAAAACCGTAGGTCTTGTACCGACCATGGGATTCTTACATGAAGGGCATGCAAGCCTGATAAGGAGATGCCGTGAGGAAAACGATATTGTTGTGGTATCCGATTTTGTCAATCCGACACAGTTCGGACCGACAGAAGACCTGGAAGCATACCCGAGAGATTTTAAACGTGACAGTGAGCTTTGTGAGAGCCTTGGAGCAGATTTGATCTTCCATCCGGAACCGAAGGATATGTATCATGATCCACATGCTTACGTAAGTATTGATACGTTATCTGATACCCTTTGCGGAAAGACAAGACCGATCCATTTTAAAGGGGTATGTACGGTTGTTTCCAAATTATTCAATATTGTAGCACCGGACAGAGCTTATTTTGGACAGAAGGATGCACAGCAGCTTGCAATCATCCGCAAGATGGTGCAGGATTTGAATTTTGATATCCAGATCGTAGGCTGCTCAATCATCCGTGAGGAAGACGGACTTGCCAAATCATCCAGAAATACCTATTTAAGCGCAGAAGAGAGAAAGGCTGCACTGTGCCTTTCAAGAGCCGTTAAAACCGGTCAGGAGGCGATCTGCAAAGGAATTAAGGCAGAAGAAGTTCTGTCAAAGATGCGCGCAGTGATCGAAGCAGAGCCGCTTGCAAAGATCGACTATGTATCCATGGTAGATGCACTGGATATGCAGCCGGTCGAGAGTGTGGAAAAAGATGTTCTGGTTGCCATGGCAGTCTATATTGGAAAAACAAGGCTGATCGACAATTTCAGCTATGAGGTATAGCCTATGGAAAACAGAATGAAAAAAGTGGGAAAGGTCAGCTCTTTTCTTACAAAATATATC
The DNA here is from genome assembly GCF_027695515.1 of Coprococcus sp. LG101-27. Classification (NCBI taxonomy): domain Bacteria; kingdom Bacillati; phylum Bacillota; class Clostridia; order Lachnospirales; family Lachnospiraceae; genus Coprococcus; species Coprococcus sp. LG101-27. The sequence continues at coordinate 28,515 of NZ_JAQEUJ010000030.1, read as the reverse complement.
GGGATCATCATTATCTGTTTTTCCATCATTGCATTTTTCTGGCGTGACGGCTTTGCGTGGACAACGAGCTACACTTCTGTATTTCTTGGAGTTGCCATGTTCGGCATGGGGCTTACGATCAAGATGGACGATTTCAAAAGAGTCTTTTCCAGACCAAAAGAAATCCTGATCGGATTCGTCGCACAGTACACGATCATGCCGGTGATCGCGTGGATCCTGTGTCAGCTGATGCAGCTGCCGACAGATCTGGCGCTTGGCGTGATTCTGGTTGGTTGCTGTCCGGGCGGAACGGCAAGCAATGTGATCACCTATATCGCCGGAGGTGATGTGGCACTTTCTGTCGGAATGACGATCACATCAACTCTTGCAGCACCGATTGTAACACCACTTCTGGTGTATGTACTCGCCGGAGCCTGGGTAGAAGTATCCTTCTGGGCAATGGTAATTTCTGTAGTAAAGGTTGTTCTGGTTCCGGTACTTCTGGGAATTCTGATCAACTGGGTCTGGGGAAAACAGATCCAGAAAATATCAGAGGTTTTGCCACTGATCTCAGTTGTATCGATCGTAATGATCATTAGCGGAATCGTAGCCGTCAATGCAGAAAAAATCTTAAGCTGCGGACTTCTGGTTCTTGGAGTTGTGATGCTTCACAATCTCTGCGGAATGGGAATCGGACTTGGTGCAGCGAAAATTTTACATATTGAGTACGATAAGGCAACCGCTATTGCCATCGAAGTCGGAATGCAGAACAGTGGACTTGCAATTTCCCTTGCGACTGCCAATTTCGCGGCAAATCCACTGGCAACCCTTCCGGGGGCGATCTTCAGTGTATGGCATAATATATCCGGATCTTTGTTTGCAGGGATCCGCCGGAGCGGAGAACAGACGAAAGAGGCATATCAGGAAGTTACAGAATAAGAAAAATCCTGCGATTTTGAATTGGCAAAACCGCAGGATTTTTTGTACTCAGAACAGAAAATACAGAGACTAAAGCACGTCATTTTTGTACCGATTTGAATGGCAGATGAATGGGAAAGAAGAGAACAGGAACTCTTCTTTTCCATTCATTTGCCCCTCGCGTCAAACAAAAAAATTTCCCTCTTGTCAAATCATTCCGATTATGTTATATTATCAAATAGTTTGAATATAAAAATATTTTAAACGAAAAAGATTTTAAAACAAAAATAAATGGAGAGAACAACCATGAGAGGAAGGATATGCGGTACCGGTTCTTATATACCGGAGCATTATTACGACAACAATGATCTCGCGAAGTTTGTGGAGACGAATGATGAATGGATCCGTGAACGGACCGGAATTGTGCGCAGACATATTGCAGAAGAAGATACAACAGTCAGCATGGCGGTAAAAGCGGCAAAAAATGCACTTACAGATGCAAAATTAAATGCAGACGATCTGGATCTGATCCTGGTATCTACAATCACGCCAAACACCGTGATCCCAAGCACTGCCTGCGAAGTCCAGAAAGAGCTGGGAGCAGTAAATGCAACCTGTTTCGACATCAGTGCCGCATGCAGCGGTTTTGTGTATGCCTACAATACTGCGCAGGCTTACATAGCAGCCGGAATGTATCAGAACATTCTGGTGATCGGAAGTGAAACCCTATCCGGAATTGTCAACTGGAAAGACAGAGGAAGCTGCATTCTTTTTGGTGACGGGGCAGGAGCAGCCGTGATCTGTGCAGAAGAAGGTGAAATCTTTCCGGCAGTTACCCATTCTGACGGAGTAAAAGGACAGGTACTTGCCTGCGAAAGCCGTCAGCAGAAAAACTGGCAGGACAAAGAAAATGAAAAACAGACTTATGTATCCATGGATGGACAGGCAGTTTTCAAATTTGCCGTAAAAAAAGTGCCGGAAGTCATTGGAGAACTTCTGCAAAAAGCAGATCTGACCGAGAAAGATATTGATCTTTTCGTTCTGCATCAGGCAAACTTACGGATCATCGAATCTGTGGCAAAACGGATGAAAACAGACCTTGCAAAATTCCCGGTCAACATTGAAGAATACGGTAATACATCATCCGCCAGCATTCCAATCCTCCTGGATGAACTGAACAAAACCGGTCGCTTCCACAAAGGACAGAAGATTGTTCTCTGCGGCTTCGGTGCCGGACTCACCTGGGGAGCCACACTCATAGAGTGGTAAATATAAAAATAATCAAACAATAAGGAGACTAAGAACATGTTAGAAAAAGTAAAAGAAATCGTAGCAGAAGGACTTGACGTAAACGCGGCAGACCTCACAGAGGAGACAACTTTTGAATCTCTTGGAGCAGATTCCCTTGATCTGATGGATATGGTTATGACATTTGAAGATGAATTTGGTGTGGAAATCGATACGGAAGCAATCGGTGATCTCAAGACAATCGGAAGTGTTGTAACATACATCGAAGGACTGAAAAAATAAGAATCGCAAAAACACAGACAGAAAGAGGTTGTAATATGAAAACAGAAGTAACCGAATTACTTGGAATCGAGTATCCGATCATCCAGGGCGGAATGGCCTGGGTTGCTGAGTATCATCTTGCGGCCGGCGTATCAAATGCCGGCGGGCTTGGGCTCATCGGGGCTGCAAGCGCCCCGGCTGAGTGGGTACGTGAACAAATCAGAGAAGCAAAAAAGCTGACTGATAAACCATTTGGAGTAAATATCATGCTGATGAGTCCTTATGCAGAGGACGTGGCAAAAGTAGTAGCGGAAGAAGGCGTAAAGGTTGTAACGACAGGCGCCGGAAGCCCGGAAAAATATATGAAAATGTGGAAAGAAGCAGGAATTAAAGTCATTCCGGTGGTTGCATCCGTTGCACTTGCAAGAAGAATGGAACGGTGCGGGGCAGATGCAGTTGTTGCGGAAGGATGTGAATCCGGAGGACACATCGGAGAAAATACGACTATGGTACTGGTTCCACAGATTGTAGACGCAGTGAAGATTCCGGTAATCGCAGCCGGAGGAATCGCAGATGGAAGAGGAATTGCGGCAGCATTTATGCTGGGAGCAAAAGCCGTACAGATGGGAACCCATTTTGTTGCGACCGAAGAATCTATCGTACATGAAAATTATAAAAATGCGATCATCAAAGCGAAGGACATTGATTCCAGAGTAACCGGAAGAGGCACAGGACATCCGGTAAGAGCACTTCGCAACCAAATGACGAAAAAATATCTGGACCTTGAGAAAAACGGTGCATCCTTTGAAGAACTTGAACACCTTACACTTGGAGGCTTAAGAAAGGCCGTTGTAGACGGAGATGTGACAAACGGAAGCGTAATGGCGGGACAGAGTGCAGCCATGGTAAAAGAGATCATGAGCTGTAAAGACCTGATCCAAAAGCTGGTAAGTGAGACGGATGCACTGATCGGAGGCAAAGGATTTTATGAATAAAACAGCATTCATTTTCCCGGGACAGGGCGCGCAGAAGTGCGGTATGGGAAAAGATTTTTATGAAAACAGTGAACTTGCAAAAGAGATTTTTGATACAGCAACAGCAGAGCTGGGACTTGATATGACAAAGCTTTGCTTTGAAGAAAATGAGCAGCTGGATCAGACAGAATACACTCAGGCAGCCATGGTAACAGCCTGTCTTGCAATGACAGCCGAGATTGAAAAGAGAGGTCTTACACCGGATGTGACAGCCGGGCTCAGCCTTGGAGAGTACTGTGCGATCAGTGCAGCGGGAGGCATGCAGCCGAAAGACGCCATTTCTCTTGTGAGAAAAAGAGGGATTCTGATGCAGAATACCGTTCCGGCAGGTGAAGGAGCCATGGCGGCAATCCTGGGACTGGATGGAGAAACGGTTGAAAAAGTGACGGAAGAAATTCCGGGTGCGTCTGTGGCAAATTATAACTGTCCGGGACAGATTGTAATTACAGGAAAGACCGCAGCGGTAGAAAAGGCAGCAGAGTCTTTAAAAGCAGCCGGAGCAAAAAGGGCGGTTCTGTTAAATGTAAGTGGTCCGTTCCACTCAAAGATGCTGGAAAGTGCAGGCGAAGAGCTTGCGAAGGAAATGGAGAAGAGAAATTTTGAACCACTTGCCATTCCTTATGTGACGAATGTTACGGCAAAATATGTGACGGATATCAAAGAGACAAAGGCACTTCTTGCAAAACAGATTTCTTCACCGGTACGATGGGAAGAAAGTGTGAGAACTATGATTGAAGATGGTGTAGACACTTTTGTGGAAATCGGACCGGGAAAAACACTCGCCGGATTTATGCGGCGTATCGACAAAGGTGTCAAAGTATATAATATCGAAACCTGGGAAGATATGGAAAAAGTAATTGCTGAACTGGTGTAAAAAACAGGCAATGGAAAGGAAAAGCATATGACAGACAGAGCAAATTTGGAAGGACAGATCGCGGTGGTTACCGGCGCGTCCCGTGGAATTGGAAAGGCAATTGCGAAGGAGCTGGCTGCACAGGGAGCAACAGTTGTGATCAATTACAATGGTTCTGAAGCAAAAGCAGATGAAGTAAAACATGAAATTGTAGAAAAGGGTGGATGTGCCCAGTGTATGCAGTGCAATGTGGCAGATTACGAGGGATGTGAAGCATTTATAAAAGCAGTGATCGAGCAGTTTGGAAGAATCGATATTCTGGTAAATAATGCAGGGATCACAAAGGATGGTCTGCTGATGCGTATGAGTGAAGAAGATTTCTCCGATGTCATTGATGTCAATCTGAAAGGAACTTTCCATTGCATCCGTTTTGCATCCAGACAGATGATGAAGCAGAGAAGCGGAAAGATCATCAATCTTGCATCTGTAGTTGGAATCAGCGGAAATGCCGGTCAGGTAAACTATGCTGCATCTAAAGCAGGAATTATTGGAATGACCAAATCTGCGGCAAAAGAACTGGCATCCCGCGGAATCACGGTTAATGCGGTTGCACCGGGCTTCATTGAAACGGAGATGACAGAAGTTCTTTCCGATAAGCTCAAAGAAGAAATGAGAGGTCAGATCCCTCTTGCCAGAATGGGACACCCAGAAGATGTCGCGAAGGCAGTGGCGTTTCTGGTGTCTGAGCATGCGAGTTACATTACGGGGCAGGTTCTGCAGGTCGATGGGGGAATGGTGATGTAGAAATGGTTGCAGAGAAGGTTGAGGGACAAATTGTACAAAAGATGTCCTTCAAATTCAGACTCGCAAACCATTCCGATGAGCCTCCTAAAACAAGGATTGTGTCAGCAAAGGCTTCCACAATCCTTTGAGTCTCATCTCCATTGCTCGAAAAATGAATTTGAATGACATCTTTTGTACAGTTTGTCATTCAACTTAACCTAAAAATACTTATAAGATGATAAATTTTATCAAAAAGTGAAACAGTCAACAACACACCAAAGGAGGCAATATGAAGCGCAGAGTTGTTATTACGGGGCTTGGAGCGATTACCCCGATTGGTAATACAGTAGAAGAATTCTGGAACGGTATCAAAAATGGAACCGTAGGAATCGGTCCGATCACAAAATTTGATACAACCGAATATAAAGTGAAGATCGCAGCGGAGGTCAAGGACTTTGTTGCGAAGGAACGGATGGATTTCAAGGCATCGAAGAGAATGGAAACATTTTCCCAGTATGCGGTTGCAGCGGCGAAGGAAGCGTGTGCGGATGCGGGATTTGAAATTGAAAAAGAGGATCCATACCGTTGTGGCGTGATCATCGGTTCGGGAATCGGAAGTTTGCAGCAGATTGAGAAGCAGTACACGACGATTCAGGAAAAGGGCCCGGGAAGGGTGGCACCACTGATGGTTCCGATGATGATTTCCAATATGGCAGCCGGAAATGTATCGATCCAGCTTGGGCTTAAAGGAAAGTGCACCAATGTCGTTACAGCGTGTGCAACGGGAACCAATTGTATCGGGGATGCGCTTCGTGCCATTCAGTACGGAGATGCGGATGTAATGTTTGCAGGTGGTACGGAAAGCTGTATCTGTCCGACGGGGATTGCTGGATTTACCGCACTTACCGCACTTACTACCAGTGAAGATCCACTACGTGCATCGATTCCATTTGACAAAGACAGAAGTGGATTTGTTCTTGGAGAAGGAGCCGGCGTGGTGGTTCTGGAAGAGCTGGAGCATGCGAGAGCAAGAGGCGCAAAGATTTACGCAGAGCTTGCAGGTTACGGGGCAACCGGAGATGCTTACCATATCACTTCCCCGGCAGAAGACGGAAGCGGTGCGGCAAAGGCGATGGAGCTTGCGATGGAAGAGGGCAGCGTGACACCGGAAGAAGTACAGTACATTAATGCACACGGAACCAGCACGCATCATAATGATCTGTTTGAAACCTATGCGATCAAGAAAGCATTCGGCGATGCGGCAAAGGATGTGGTTGTGAATTCAACGAAATCCATGATCGGTCATCTTCTTGGTGCGGCAGGTGCGGTAGAGTGTATCGTTACTGTAAAATCCATTCAGGATGGATTTATCCATCAGACCGTTGGAACCAGGGAATGTGATGAAGAATGTGATCTGAACTATGCAGTTGGCGCACCGGTCGAAAAAGAGATCAAATGTGCGCTCACCAATTCCCTTGGATTTGGCGGGCACAATGCAACCCTTCTTTTGAAGAAGTATGAAGGATAGAGGTAGAAGGATGGAATTAGAAAATCTGGTAAAACTGATTCAGACCGTTTCAGATTCGGACCTGACAGGATTTCAGTATGAAGAAAACGGTGTGAAATTGAAAATACAGAAAGAAAAAGAACAGATGGTTGTCAGTACAGGGGCAGCACAGCTGACGACAGTACAAAACGTGCCAGGAGCGCAGAGTAATGCAGTATCGGCACTGAAGTCGGAGGATGGACCGAAAAAAGGAAAAGAAGCAGAAGGGCAGCTGATCAAATCCCCTCTGGTTGGAACCTTTTACGCAGCACCGTCGGAAGAGGCAGCACCATTTGTGGCAGTTGGCGATCATGTGGCAAAAGGACAGACGGTTGCCATCGTAGAGGCGATGAAGCTGATGAATGATATTGAGTGTGATTTTGACGGTGTGGTATCGGAAGTACTCGTGAAAAATGGAGAAACTGTGGAATACGGACAGCCATTATTCCGAATCGCATAGCTGGATGGAGGGCGAAAAGCATGAAACATTTGGGAATCAAGGAAATTCAGAAAATCATTCCGCACAGACATCCGTTTTTGCTGGTAGATTATATCGAAGATTACGAGCCGGGGGAATATGCAGTTGGCTATAAATGTGTGACTTACAGAGAGGACTTTTTTGCCGGACATTTTCCACAGGAGCCGGTGATGCCGGGAGTGCTGATCGTAGAAGCACTGGCGCAGGTCGGTGCAGTAGCGGTTCTGATGCAGGAAGAAAATAAAGGAAAGCTCGGTTATTTTGGTGGGATTAAGAACTGCAAGTTCCGCAGAAAAGTTGTTCCGGGTGACAAGTTAAAACTGGAAGCAAGAATTATCCGTCAGAAGGGACCACTGGTAATCGGAGAAGCTGTTGCATCAGTGGATGGAGAAGTTGCAGTAAAGGCAGAGTTGTCTCTGATGATCGGGAAGGCGGAAACAGATGATTAAGAAAGTATTGATCGCAAACCGTGGAGAGATCGCAGTTCGGATCATCCGTGCCTGCCGGGAAATGGGGATCGAGACGGTTGCAGTTTATTCAGAAGCAGATAAAGAAGCATTGCATACACAGCTTGCAGATGAAGCAATCTGTATCGGACCTGCACCATCTTCGGAAAGCTATCTGAATATGGAGCAGATCATCAGCGCGACTATTGTTTCGGGAGCAGATGCGATCCATCCGGGATTTGGTTTTCTTTCTGAAAATACGAAATTTGCAGAGCTTTGCGAGAAGTGCAACATTATTTTTATTGGACCGGATTCGAAAGTGATCAGCAGGCTTGGAAATAAATCCGAGGCGAGAAATACCATGGCAAATGCCGGGGTTCCGATCATTCCGGGAAGCCGGGAAGCGATTTATGATGCAGCAAAAGGAAAAGAAGTTGCAAGAGAGATTGGCTATCCGGTGATCGTAAAGGCGGCTCTCGGCGGAGGCGGAAAAGGAATGCGTGTGGCGGAAAATGAAGCCGCATTTGATCTGGCATTCCGTACCGCACAGAAAGAGACCAAGGCAGCTTTTGGGGATGACACTATGTACATCGAGCATTTTGTGCAGCATCCGAAGCATATCGAATTTCAGATCATGGCGGATAAGTATGGAAATGTGGTGCATTTAGGAGAACGGGACTGTTCGGTGCAGAGAAATCATCAGAAGATGATCGAAGAATCCCCATGTGCCGTGATTTCGGATGAGCTTCGCCGGAGAATGGGCGAAGCAGCGGTAAAAGCGGCAAAGGCAGCACATTACGAAAATGCAGGAACCATTGAATTTCTGTTGGAAAAGAGCGGGAATTTTTATTTTATGGAAATGAATACCAGAATCCAGGTGGAGCATCCGGTCACAGAATGGGTGACGGGGATCGACCTGATCAAGGAACAGATCCGGATCGCAGACGGTCAGCAGCTTTCTTTTACGCAGGAGGATGTAAAGCTGACCGGTCATGCCATCGAGTGCAGGATCAATGCGGAAAATCCGGAAAAGAATTTCCGCCCGTGTCCGGGAACGATCACCGATATGTACCTTCCGGGAGGAAAGGGGGTGCGGATTGATTCAGCAATTTACAGTGGATACACTGTACCGCCATATTATGATAATATGCTGGCAAAGCTGATCGTATTTGCAAAAAACCGTACCGAGGCGATCCGGAAGATGCAGAGTGCACTTGGTGAGGTAATTATAGAAGGTATTGATACTAATGTGGATTATCAATATGATATTTTGCATGATCCAAAGTATCAGGCAGGAGATTTTGATATTGAATTTATTGCCGAAAGAGAAGCAAAAAATCGGCAAGATTAGCTCTACAAAAGCGGAGGTAAAGCAATTTGAAACTGTCAAATATGTTCAAGAAAACAAGCAGAAGAGGGTATATATCTCTTGGCGAAGGAAAGCCTGCCCATATGGCACCGGAGGTTCCGGAGGGACTTCTGAAAAAATGTAACGTTTGCAAATCTGCCATTCTGACAGAGGATGTGAAGAAGGGGTATTATATCTGTCCAAAATGTCAAAATTATTTCCGTGTGCATGCGATGCGCCGGATTGAAATGGTAGCAGATGCGGATACCTTTGAAGAGTGGGACAAGGGACTTACTTCGGGAAATCCGCTGCATTATAAAGGCTATGAAGAAAAGGTAGAAGCACTGCAGGAAAAGACCGGGCTTGATGAGGCGGTTGTAACCGGAAAAGCGAGGATCGCGGGAAATGAAGTAGTTCTTGCAGTCTGTGACGGGCGGTTTATGATGGCGAGCATGGGAAAGGTGGTTGGCGAAAAAATTACCCGTGCAGTAGAAAAGGCAACCGGTGAGAGACTTCCGATTATCATATTTGCCTGTTCAGGAGGCGCCAGAATGCAGGAGGGGATCCACTCTCTGATGCAGATGGCAAAGACTTCAGCGGCACTGAAAAGACACCATGATGCAGGCTGTTTATATGTAAGTGTGCTGACCGATCCGACAACCGGCGGGGTAACGGCAAGTTTTGCCATGCTTGGAGATATCATTCTTGCCGAGCCGGGGGCTCTGATCGGTTTTGCGGGTCCGCGTGTGATTGAACAGACCATAGGGCAGAAGCTTCCGAAAGGATTCCAGAGGGCGGAATTTCTTCAGGAGCACGGATTTGTGGATCAGATTGTGGAGCGTCCGCGGCTTAGGGAGACACTGGCGGAAATTGTAGCAATGCATAAGCAGGGTACATACGATTTGCCAGAAGTAGAAGAAAAGGAAACACAGGCGGTACAGAGGAATCTGACACCATGGGAACGGGTGCAGTTATCCAGAGACAAGGCTCGTCCGGTCGGTGCGGAGTACATTGAAGAATTATTTACAGATTTTATGGAATTTCATGGAGACCGTTATTACCAGGATGATAAGGCGATCATTGGCGGGATTGCAAGATTTCACGGAATGCCGGTGACGGTGATCGCGCAGGCAAAGGGGCGCACGACAAAAGAAAATATCGAGCGTAACTTTGGGATGCCGTCACCGGACGGATACCGCAAAGCCCTTCGTCTGATGAAACAGGCAGAGAAATTTAACCGTCCGGTCATCTGTTTTGTAGATACGCCGGGAGCGTTCTGCGGGCTGGAAGCAGAAGAGAGAGGACAGGGTGAGGCAATCGCAAGAAATTTATTTGAAATGTCAAATCTTCAGGTTCCGATCCTGTCTGTTGTGATCGGAGAAGGTGGAAGCGGGGGGGCTCTTGCGATGGCAACTTCAGATGAAGTGTGGCTTCTTGAAAATTCGATTTACTCCATTCTTTCGCCGGAAGGATTTGCAAGTATCCTGTGGAAGGACAGCAGCCGTGCAAAAGAGGCGGCAGGTGTGATGAAGCTGACAGCAGATCATCTCCTGAAAGCCGGTATCGTGGAACGGGTGATTCCGGAGCCGGAAGACTTCAATCTGGAAACATTTACAGAAGTGACAGATCCGATGGATGATTATATCAGTATTTTTTTAAAAAAATATGGAGCAATGACAAAGGAAGAACTTACCGAAAAGCGGTATGACAGATTCCGCAGGATGTAGTAGAGGAGAAGAAAAATGAAAGGATTACCGGAACTTGTGATTGGTGATTTGAAAGTAAAAAGACCGGTCATTCAAGGGGGAATGGGAGTCGGTGTAAGCCTTGGGCAGCTTGCCGGAGCGGTTGCAAAAGAAGGTGGAGTCGGGATCATCTCAACCGCACAGATCGGATTTCGTGAACCGGATTTTGAAACGAATACAAGGGCGGCAAATATCCGCGCAATTGGATCTGAATTCCAAAGAGCAAGAGAGACGGCTCCGGATGGTGTGATCGGATTTAATATCATGGTTGCGCTGAAGGATTATGATGAACATGTGAAAGCAGCAGTGGATGCCGGAGCAGATCTGATCGTATCCGGGGCAGGGCTTCCGATCGAGCTGCCGGGACTTGTGGAGAGTAGCAGTACCAAGATCGCTCCGATCGTATCGACCGAAAGATCGGCTAAAGTTATTTTAAAATACTGGGATAAAAAATTTTCCAGGACCGCAGACCTGGTTGTGATCGAGGGACCCAAAGCCGGAGGACATCTGGGGTTCGACCGGGAGCAGCTGGAAACTTACACACAGGAAAGTTATGATAATGAAATCGAGAGGATCATGGCAGTGGTCAGAAAGTACGCCCAAAAATATCAGGTGCATATCCCGGTGGCAGTAGCCGGAGGAATTTCGGATAAAGATGCGGTAGAGCATGCCTTTTCATTAGGAGCAGATGCGGTCCAGGTGGCAACAAGATTTGTCACGACCTGGGAGTGCGATGCAGATCTCAGTTATAAGCAGAGTTATCTGAATGCGAAGAAAGAGGATGTCATTCTGGTGAAAAGTCCGGTTGGAATGCCGGGAAGGGCAATTAAGAATCCATTTATCAGTCATGTAATGGCAGGAGAGAGGGTGAAGCCTAAGAGATGTCTTGGGTGTCTGAAAAACTGTAACCCGGCGGAAGTACCATACTGTATCACGGAAGCACTAATCAAAGCGGCAAAAGGTGAGATTGGGGAGGCACTTCTGTTCTGCGGAGCGGATGTGTGGAAAGCAGAAAAAATAGAAACTGTGAAAGAAGTGATTGATTCTTTGTTAGGTGACTGTGTATAATTGAACTAGAAAAAGACACAGTAAGGAGAAGAAGGGGAATTGGACGCATACGAAAGCATCAATAAGATATTGGTACATCTTTTTAATGATATATGGGAATTAGAAGAAAAGGCAGTGATCACAGAAGAATTCAAGGATCTGACGAATAACGATATGCATATCATTGAGGCGGTCGGTCTGGGTGACGGGAATAATATGTCCACGATCGCGAAGAAGCTCGGAATCACGGTCGGATCACTGACAACTTCGATGAACAGTCTGGTCAATAAAAAGTATGCAATCCGCCACCGGAGCGAAGAAGACCGGAGGATCGTCAATATCCAGCTGACGGAAAAAGGGGAGAAGGCATATCATCATCATGCGAATTTTCATAAGAAGATGGTAGAAGCTGTTGTTGAAACGCTGGATGAAGAAGAGATCCCGGTTCTGACAAAGGCACTGGACAATCTGTATCAGTTTTTTAAGACGTATAACGGTTAAAATGAAAAATCCTCTGTCACTCTTTCATTAGAAAGGGCAGGCAGAGGATTTTTGGATTCTCCGGCTATACATGGATCTGGTCTAATACTTCTCCGATCGGCTCATGGATCGTCAGAGTTGCGCCTACATCACGGGCAGTTGCATCCTTGTTGATGAGTACCAGATATTTGCCGTGGAAATAATCGATAAATCCGGCAGCAGGGTAGACTACAAGAGAAGTACCGCCGATGATCAGCATATCTGCTTCTGAGATGGCGCGGATACTTTTCTGGATAATCTGATTATCCAGTCCTTCTTCGTAGAGAACTACATCCGGGCGGATAGTTCCGCCGCAGTCGCAGGTTGGGATTCCTTTCGATTCTTTTACAAAACGTGCACTGTACTGCTTTTTGCAACGCATGCAGTAATTGCGGTGGATACTTCCATGAAGCTCCAGTACATTTTTGCTTCCGGCAGCCTGGTGGAGTCCGTCGATATTCTGTGTGATAACGGCGGTCAGCTTTCCGGCGGCTTCCAGCTCGGCAAGCTTCAGATGTGCTTTATTTGGCTTCGCATCAAGGAACATCATTTTCTCTTTATAAAAATCATAAAATTCTTCCGTATGCTGCATGAAAAAGCTGTGGCTTACAATCTGCTCCGGTGAGTAGCGGTACTTTTGTTTGTAGAGTCCGTCTGCACTCCTGAAGTCCGGAATATTACTCTCGGTAGAGACGCCGGCACCGCCGAAAAAGACGATTCGGTTGCTCTCGTTAATCATGTCCTGTAACTGTCTGATCTTGTCCATAACTTGCTAACCTCTTTTCCTGGAAAATCAAAACCTGTCTTTTTAATCACAGTATACCAAATGAAACGAAAAAAGAGAATAAAATAAAAAAATTCCTTGTCCACAAAACATGCACCGAGTATACTATAAAGTATTGGGTTGCGGAAAATTGGGGAAATCTGCAGACAAAATACATATGTCAAGGAGAGCGTAATATGAAAATGTCAAACATGAAGAATCTGTGCCTGATTTTATTTGGGAATACAGTATATGCACTTGCAATTGTAATGTTTATCCTGCCGAATGATATCATTACTGGAGGGACCACGGGGCTTGGAATTGCCGTAAACCATTATTTCGGATTACAGATTCATACATTTGTACTGATCTTCAACACACTGATGTTTCTTCTGGGGGCGGCAGTGCTTGGTATGAAATTTGCACTTACTACACTGGTCAGTACGTTTTATTATCCGATCATTCTGGGAATACTGGAGAATGTTCCGGTATTACAGAACGTCACAGACGATAAGATGCTTTCGACGATCTGTGGAGGTCTGATGATCGGACTTGGAATCGGAGTTGTTATAAGATGCGGAGCATCAACAGGAGGTATGGATATCCCACCGCTGGTATTGAATAAGAAATTCGGGCTTCCGGTATCTGTTATGCTTTATGTATTTGATTTTGCGATTCTGATCTTCCAGATGGTATTTACCAATAAAGAAGAGGTCATCTATGGTATCCTTCTGGTACTGATTTACACGGTGATGCTGGATAAAGTGCTTCTGATGGGATCGACCAGAACACAGGTCAAGATCATTTCCGGAGAGTATGAGAAGCTGAACCATCTGATCCAGGAGAAGCTTGACCGAGGAACTACACTGGTCTACACGCAGACCGGTTATTTGAGAAAGGATCAGCCGATGATCCTTACCGTTGTATCTAACCGTGAACTGATGCGGCTGAACCAGATCGTGCAGGAGATAGATCCGCACGCATTTATGATCATTGGCAATGTAAATGAGGTCAGAGGACGGGGATTTTCAACACAGAAAGTATATAAAAACGAAGTGGGCATGAATGAATAAACAAGAGCTTGAGAATGAGGAAGTAAGACAGGAAGAGAAAAAAGCAAAGAAGAAAAAGATCCGGAAAAAGAAGACCATGCTTGGACATATCCGCAGTATCATCAGTATTCTACTGGTTGTGGGAATCATCGGAGGAAGCTACTGGTATTACGCATTCCAGTACAGAACCGAGGTGGAGCCGGAAACTAACCGGAAGGTGACGAATACGGATTCCGTTTACACGATGGAGCAGTATCTGAAAACGCTGAAGCGTAACCAGACTGTTTATAAGTACGCCTGCGATGAAGCTGAAGTAGACCATGACTACGGGACTTATGTTGTGCCTGGTCTGAAGTCAACAAGAACGCTGAAAGTAAAAGGGGACGGAGAAGCAGAAGTTTGCACATCCATGACACCACAGGGACTTGCAATTACAGAGGATTATATTCTGGTCAGTGCTTATTGTAAGACAAAGGCACATGATTCGGTGATCTATGTGATCGACAAAGAAAGCAGACGGTTTGTGAAAGAGATTGTGCTGAACACCAAAGCACATGTGGGCGGAATGGCATACGATACGATGAACCAGATCCTGTGGGTGACAGGACAGGGTTCCACCTGGGCGCAGGCAAATGCGATCACACTGTCCCATCTGGAGAACTATTCCTTTGAGGATGGGTATCATCCGATTGAATTCGATATGTCTTACAATCTTTACAAGATCAAGCGGGCATCATTTATGACGTATCATGACGGTGCATTGTTTGTCGGATTCTTTACACAGGATAATGCCAGTGTCATTGAAAAATATCTGATCAATGCAGACGGTACCTTGTATGAAAAAGAAGATATGAACCTGAAACGGACGGTCGGCGTGACGGATCCGGTTGCCTATGCGGTCAGTATGCAGGTAATTTCCGGTAAGGTGCAGGGAATGGCATTTTACAACAATAAGATCCTGCTTACCAGATCCTGGGGGATCCTGCCATCGGAGGTACAGATCTTCAACTATTCCAGATATGGAATCTTGTCAACTTCCGAAGCTTATAAGACGATCAAGTTTCCAGAGAGACTGGAACAGATCTATCAGGATGGTGGCAGCATTTATGCACTTTTTGAGTCGGGGGCTTATGCCTACCGGATGTCATCCATTAACCGGATTGACCGGGTTGTGAAGCTGAAAGGAAGCAAACTGGTAAAATAAAGACTGAAATCCATGAAATTTGCTTGAATCGGAAGTAGATTTATGGTAAAATATATGAGTGGTTCAAACATCAGGAGGTGTGATTAGTAATGGAAATTTTAAAAACAGTACTTTTAATTTTATTTGCAATAGATTGTATCGCATTGACAGTAATCGTATTGATGCAGGAAGGTAAGTCAGCAGGTCTTGGAACAATCGCAGGTATGGCAGATTCTTATTGGGGACAGAACAAAGGACGTTCTATGGAAGGCGCACTTGTTAAGTCTACCAAGTTTTTAGCAATTCTGTTTATCGTACTTGCAGCAGTCCTGAACCTGAAAGTTTTTGCATAACGAATGATTGAAAGAAGATGAGGAACACTCTATAGTATCTATAGGGTGTTCCTTTTTTGACAGGAGAAGAGATGGACGAATTATTTGAAAAAAGAAAGAAAATTATTTATGAATTTATCTGTGATGAATTTTATGTGCCGATGAAGCTGAAAGAGCTGTCGATGCTGCTTCAGGTTCCGAAAGATCAGAAAGGGGAACTCAAAGCTGTCATGGACAGCCTGGAAAAGGAAGGCAGGGTACATGTCACACAGAAAGGAAAATACATCAAAGGTGAGGCAAAGCAGCTGCGTGGAATGTTCCAGGCAAACGCGAGGGGCTTCGGCTTTGTCACTGTGGAAGGTGAGAGCGAAGATATCTTTATCTCTGAAGATGATATGAACGGTGCCATGCAGGGAGATGAGGTAGAGGTTGTCATCACCAAAGCACCGGAAGGAAAGCGCAGAGAAGGAAAGATCACGAAGATCGTACAGAGGGGAATCCAGCGGATCGTCGGCTATTATCAGAGCCGGAAGAATTTCGGATTCGTTGTGCCGGATAATGAGCGTTTCCTGCAGGATATCTTCGTACCGGCAGAGCGTTCTAAAGGAGCTGTGACCGGGCATAAGGTTGTGGTCGAGTTGACCTCTTATGGGGAGAATGGAAAGAAGCCAGAAGGAAAGATCGTAGAGATCCTGGGACATGTGACCGATCCGGGAGTTGATATTTTGTCGATTGTCAAAGGATATGATCTGCCAACCGAATTTCCGGAGAAGGTATTGAATCAGGCAGAGCGTGTGGCAAAAGCAGTGACGACCGCTGACATGGCAGGACGGAAAGACGTGCGGAGCTGGCAGACCGTGACGATCGACGGCGAGGATGCGAAGGATCTGGATGATGCGATCACTCTGACAAAAGAGGGAGACCGTTATATTCTGGGTGTGCATATCGCTGATGTGACCAATTATGTGCAGGAGAACAGCGCCCTTGACCGGGAAGCACTGAAAAGAGGTACCAGTGTTTATCTGGCAGACCGTGTGATCCCGATGCTGCCAAGAGTTCTGTCTAATGGAATGTGTTCATTAAACGCAGGCGAGGACCGGCTGGCACTGAGCTGTATCATGACCATTGATGCGAAGGGAAATGTAATCGATCACCAGATTGCAGAAACTGTGGTAAATGTGGATGAACGCATGAGCTATACCAGTGTGAAAAAGATTCTTGAGGATCGGGATGAGGCAGAATGCGAACGGTATCATGATCTGATCCCGATGTTTGAACTGATGAAAGAACTGTCACACATTTTGAGGGAAAGACGCCACAGAAGAGGGGCAATCGACTTTGATTTTCCGGAGGCAAAGATTATTTTAAATGAAAGCGGTGAGCCGGTGGATATTAAGGCTTACGACCGCAACGTGGCAACGAAGATCATCGAGGATTTTATGCTTGTGGCAAATGAGACGGTTGCAGAGGATTATTTCTGGCAGGAGATTCCATTCTTATACCGTGTGCATGAAACACCGGATGATGATAAGATGAAGAAACTTGTAACATTTTTGCAGAATTTCGGATATACCATGCATATGCAGGGAGGACAGGAGATCCGTCCAAAGGAAGTCCAGAAGCTTCTGGATAAGATCGAGGGGACTCCGGAAGAAGCCATGATCTCAAGGCTTGCACTCCGTTCGATGAAGCAGGCAAGATATTCGCCGGATAATGACGGACATTTCGGACTTGCGACCCAGTATTATACGCATTTTACTTCACCGATCCGGCGCTATCCGGATCTGCAGATCCACCGGATCATCAAAGATAATCTTCGAGGCAGGATGAACGATGCAAAGAGGAATCATTATGAAAAAATCCTGCCGGAGGTGGCGATGGAGACAAGCTCCTTAGAGCGCCGTGCGGATGAGGCAGAGAGAGAGACGCTGAAGCTGAAGAAGGTACAGTATATGCGGAATTTCTTCGGACAGGAATTTGAAGGAGTTATTTCGGGTATCACAAAGTGGGGAATCTATGTAGAGCTTCCGAATACCGTAGAAGGGCTGGTACATGTTACCAATATGACGGACGATCATTATGATTACGACGAAGAACATTATCAGATGATCGGTTTCCATCACAGAAAGACCTACAAGCTGGGGCAGAAGGTGCGTGTGAAGATGATCGATTGTGATGAGATATCAAGAACCATTGATTTTAGACTTGTAAAGGAAAGAAAAGAGGAGAGAGAAGATGGCTAAGGCAAAAGCGCAGGGCAAGATGATTGCGAACAATAAAAAAGCGTATCATGACTATTTTATCCTGGATACTTATGAGGCGGGAATTGCACTTGCAGGTACGGAAGTAAAATCCCTCCGCATGGGAAAATGCAGCATCAAAGAATCCTTTATCCGTATTGAGGATGGGGAAGTGTTCATCTATGGAATGCATATCAGTCCATACGAAAAGGGAAATATTTTCAATAAAGATCCTCTGCGTGTGAGAAAGCTCCTTCTTCACAAATCGGAGATCAACAAACTGATCGGTAAGACCAAGGAAAAAGGAATGGCGATCGTGCCACTGAAGGTGTATTTCAGCAAGAGTCTTGTCAAAGTAGAGATCGGACTGGCAAAAGGTAAAAAATTATACGATAAGCGTGATGATATCGCGAAAAAAGACCAGAAGCGTGAGGCAGAAAGAGAATTCAAGATCCGCAATTTCGGATAAAACAAAACTGTCCCCTTGAAAAAAGTGAAAATTGTATATTTTTACAGAGACAGTGACGCGGTACAATGTTCAATAACCTGATGAATCAATGTACTATAGTGTTTCACAAGGAATAAGAAAGGATGGGACAGACTATGAAAACAAATTCAACCGTTATGAAAATTGCACAGACAGCGCTGTTTGCTGCACTTTGCTACGTAATCTTTACGTATCTGCAGATTAAAATACCGATGCCGGGAGGAGATGCAACATCAATCCACCTTGGAAATGCGTTCTGTGTGCTTGCCGCACTTCTTTTGGGCGGCTGGTACGGCGGACTTGCAGGAGCGATCGGAATGGGAATCGCGGATGTGATGGATCCGATCTATATTACCGGAGCACCGAAGACATTTATCCTGAAGCTCTGCATCGGACTGATCACAGGACTTGTAGCGCATAAGATCGCAAAGATCAATGAAAGTACCGATAAGAAATACATTTTCAAATGGAGCCTGCTGGCATCTGTAGCCGGACTTGCATTTAATGTCATTGCAGATCCGATCGTCGGATACTTTTACAAACAGTATATTCTGGGACAGCCGCAGCAGATGGCAGAGGTTCTTGCAAAATGGAGCGCAGCTGCTACCTTTGTAAATGCAATCCTTTCTACAATCGTTGTAGTAATCATCTACAATGCACTGCGACCGGCACTTGCAAAGAGCGGAATGCTGGAAGTGGGGAAGACAAAAGAAGCGTAAAATGACAGATTGAGTAAATTATATGCGGAGATGCCTTGACATGAGCCTGGATGTCCGCATATAATATATAGAGCAAATGGGAGGGCAGAAGGCTGACTTCTGAACGGATCTTGTTTGCAGAAGCGTATTTTTGATGATACGGCTTCCAAGAACCAGGGCTTGTACTGGTTTCGACGGGGGCACGGAAGTCAAGGAAGCCATCCGTAGCGGGACACTACGTTAAAAGTTCCAACTAAATATAAACGCAGACGAAAATTTAGCGTACGCTGCCTAGTTGCAGCAGTCGGTCTTGAGTCTCTCATCGCTTAAGTAACCGGCTTCGACCAGATGAGGCACTTCGTTTCCAAAGCTTTGAGGGAATGGAAGAATTTATGAAGCTACTAAAGTAAGTAGCCTGTTGTTCGGCGGCTTATGGAGGGAATGTCAAAAGAATGACTGTGATGGGAGATGCCTTTATGGAAGAGCTTTCGGACAGGGGTTCGATTCCCCTCAGGTCCATACCTGTAAAACCGCTGAAAATGAGATGATTCAGCGGTTTTTGAATATGATGAGTCAAAATGAGGAGAGAGCTTTTCGCTTTCTCCTCATTTATCATACACTCTGCATTTAACAATATCGGTCTCTCTTTTTCTGCAACTGATTTTCCAATGGAACGATGTTTACATATTCCGCATGATTCTCTTCGATGCATGTCCTGACTGCATCAATGTCATCCGGATGGATCAGAAGCGCCATCCCGCAGGCTGCTTTGCCGTCAGTGTCACGTGGGGCAGGTGCAATCCGGTTAGGAAGACCTTGCTTATCCAGAAGCTCATGGAGCATCATGCCCTGTGTGTGATTGTCAAAGAGAATATAATAGCGGATATGTTTATTTTTTTCTTCCATTTTACTGATTCAGCATCTCCACAAATGCTCCGATTCTTGTACGAAGCTGTTCAGCATCTTTATCGGTGTAATCTGTTTCCAGAGAGAGTACCGGAATATTTTTCGCCTTTAGTGCTTCTGAAACTGCAAGCTTTTCTGTGTCATACAGGCAGCAGAACATCAGACTGCAGTCGATGACGCCATCTACCTGATATTCGTCTACCATACGGAGAATATCGTCGATACGTCCGGTATTTGGTGTGAAGCATGCGCAGTTTGTCTTCATGTAACGTTTGGACAGATTCATGAACTGTTCATCCAGCGTTTCACCGGATTCGTCTACAAGATTTTCAAAATATCTTGTTCCTGTACACATCTCTTCGCAGACAACAGCAGCGCCGCTTGTCTCGATGATGTTATGTAATTTCCAGTTCGGAACTGCAAGAGGCGTTCCTGTGATCAGGATACGTTTTGTGCCTTCTGGTACAACAGATACACCATCCTTGATTCGTTGTTCCAGTTCGTCAGCCAGACGGTTACACATCTGGGCGCAACGTACCGGATCATCGAAGAAAGAAATCTGGGTCATGAGCAGAGCATCTCGTCCGGAAATTGGCAGACATTTTGATTTTCTGCAGTCATAAACTCTCTGAAGAGCTTTACGCTTCTCATTGCAGATACTGATCGCTTCTGCAAGCTTTTCCGGTGTAATTTCGTTTCCGGTGAATTCTTCTACAATCTTTGCAAAATCTGTAATTTCTTCTTTCCATTTGATAATATCTTTCTCACGCTTCATCTGTGGAACGTCCATAATATGCATTGGAACGTCTTTCCCGAGAATCTCGTAAGCTTTCTTCTTGCCATCGCAGGTAGTTTCCCCGACATACATATCTGCGATACGGAAGAACGGACAGGTACGTCCAAGTCTTGCTCCTACAGAAGCTTTTACAAGTGGACAGACATTTTTCGGAAGGACTTTTTCGCCGTCCGGAACCCAGAACTGTGATCCACCGCAAAGTCCTGTTACGATACCATTTGCAGCGATAATTACTTCATCCGGTACATATACGCAGAAGGTTCCGAATACCTTGCGTCCTTTTTTCTGCTCTTCAATGAGTTCAGCCGGGCGGATACCGTGCACCTCAGCGATGACCATATCCCAGAAGTCCATTGCCTTCGGGCGGTTTTCCTGTGTCATAAATACATCCCCAACTGCTGTCGGAAGAACCTGACAGAGATTGTCATGATTTTTGACATCCATCCCAAGGTCTTCCCACATTTTTTCATAATCAGCCATTTTCATTTCCTCCTTTTATACAATGACGATTTGTTAGTATCGATATATTTTGTCGCTATCTATATAAAATATTGTACAAAATGACGAATGAGTTAGTCAATGCATATGGTGAAATGTGTAAAATAACTATAAATAGGACGATATATAGAAAAAATGAATTATTGAAATACGTTTTACGTATAACCATGCAAATGTGGAATGTTGAAACTATAAAATCCTTATGATATACTGAGAAAACAGATTAACGTATAGAATAGAATTTGAAGAAAACAAATTTACTGAAAATTTAAATATAAAGACTGAGGTGGAAGAGTATGCTGGAGACCGAAAGATTAATACTGAGAAAATGGACAGAGGAAGATGCGGAAAGTCTGTTTGAATACGCAAAAGATCCGGAGATCGGACCTGCTGCAGGATGGCCGCCGCATAAGAGTGTGGAGGAAAGCAGAGCTGTCATCAAAAATGTATTTGATGGAGCAGAGTGCTACGCAATCTGTGAAAAGGAAAAGAATATTGCGATAGGTGCTGTGGAACTGAAACTGAATGGATACACGAATAAAACAAAGCGTGACGATGAGTGCGAGCTTGGATATTGGCTTGGACAGCCATTCTGGGGAAGAGGCTATATGCCGGAAGCTTCCAGAGAGTTATTGAGACATGGATTTGAAGATCTTGGCATGACAACAATCTGGTGCGCTTATTATGATGGCAATCTGAAATCAAAAAGAGTGCAGGAAAAGCTGGGATTTGTTTATCATCATACCTGTAATGAAGTTCCTGTGCCGCTTTTACATGAGGTGCGAGTCGAGCATACGAATGTTATGACAAAAGAGCATTGGGAAGAAATCTACAGGTAATGGTCTGGAAAGCAGGAAGTAAGGGGGAGATATGCTGACGGAAAAAGAGAAAATCTGTAAAAAAATCTGTAAAAAAACTGTAAAAAAAACTAAAAAAAGTATTGACATTTGTAGAAAATAATAGTAAACTAAACAAGTCGCATAAATGTGATGA
>NZ_JAQEUJ010000030.1:0-6352 GCF_027695515.1 Coprococcus sp. LG101-27 | reverse complement strand
TCATATGGCGGGATAGCTCAGTTGGCTAGAGCACGCGGTTCATACCCGCGGTGTCGCTGGTTCAAATCCAGTTCCCGCTACTTACGAAGGAGTCCTTGTGTGAGGGCTTCTTTTTGCATGGAAAAAATGGTATGTTTACATTGCCAGTTGTATGAAGACGGGTGTCACAACCGTATTTGTCAATAACTTTTATCTATCTCCTCATGTCATTGTTTTTCTTGCACGCTCTCACAAAATGAATTATCCTAAAATAGAACATAAACTTCGAAAATAGGAGGATATAGAATATGGCAAAGATCGATCATGCAGCAATCAGAACGGCATCTTACGAGAATGCACAGAAATTTTTTGAAGATGTATTTGAAATGCATATGTGGAGAGAGATCGGTGAAAAACCGGGAAGAAAATGCTGGTACGAAGAAGGAATCCAGCTCTGCGAAATGGAAGAAATTAACACAGAGGGAGAAAATGGCTACGACCACATTTCAATCGCGGTGGATTCCGTGGAAGAAACGATGGAAAAGATCAAGGCTTATCCGGTAAAAGCAATCAACGACCACTGGTTCTCACTGCCGAATGGCACAAAAATAGAATTAAAACTTTTGGAAAACTGGAAGGTAAATAAATAGAATTTGGAAGTTGGAAATTTCTGATACCATAGGATGCAAGACGCGTTTCCGGAACAAGAGAAGAGGCAATCGCGTATCTGGGATAAGAAAAAAGATAGAGTACGTTTATGAGAAGAAAAATTTTTCAAGACGGACTCTATCTTTTTAGTTTCTGAGATAACGGGAATCTGCAGACGATGCTTTTAAATTACTTTGGATTTCAGCAAAGAATCAATCAGCCGAGATGCTTCACTGCGCGTGATCGTATCCGGATTCCATTCCGGTACTTTTTTCTTCTGGCTGCACAGTCTCTGCAAAAGAGCAACCTGTTTTGCTGTGGCAGGCTGCACTTTTTTTATTTTGTATGTAAGCTGCTGTGGCTTGAAAAGAGAAGGATCCTCATTTTCAAAATAGTGTGCCAGTGTCTGATACAGCTTGGCTGTGGCAAGTGCATCATAGTAGGCGCGGTGCGCAGCTTTATTTTCAATCTGGTAGTATTCACACAGACTGGAGAGACTTTTGGAGGGAAGTGATTTTAAGGTGCGCTGGGCAATCTTAAATGTGTCGATTCCAAATTTTTCAAAAGTAAGTCCTAAATTGGAAGCACCTGATTTCATGAAGCTGTAATCAAAGCCTACATTGTGGCCGATCAGGACATCGTCTTCACAGAATTCAAGAAAATCACTGATCACAGTATCGGCAGGTCTGGCATTTGCAACCATTTCATTCGTAATGCCGGTGAGATTCGTGATCATCGGGGAAATCTCTTCCTGTGGATGAATGAATTCCATAAAACGTTCGGCAACCTTTCCGTCGCGGACTTTCAGTGCTCCGATTTCAATAATTTCATTATATAGTGGGTCAAGCCCGGTTGTTTCCAGGTCAAAACAGACATAGGATTTTAGCATTTCAAAACCTCCGTTTCTGAAATCCTATTTTAACAGATGCGAGGAGAAAGTGCCATAGTTTTCTTGATACAAATCTCTCCGGATGGTAAGATACAGGTATATTTGCCGGTGTAAAAGAATTTTGACAGGCAAAAATGCCATTTGTAAAAGATGTTTGATAGACTTTTGGTGTTCTATATGGAATGATGTCCGTGAAAGGAAGAAACAGGAATTATGGAAATAGGAAAGAAACTAAAAAATGCACGGATAGAAGCCGGGCTTACCCAGGAGAAGGCTGCAGAGAAAATCGATGTTTCCCGCCAGACTATTTCCAATTGGGAAAATGAAAAATCGTATCCAGATATTATCAGTGTCATTGCACTTAGTGATCTATATTCCGTAAGTCTTGATGAACTGTTGAAAGGAGATCAGAAGATGGCAGAACATCTGGAAGAGAGTACAAATGTTGTAAAAAGCAACAAAAAACTGACTGGAGCAATTCTTTTAAATATTATACTGATGATACTGTTGATTGCGCTGAACATGCTGTTGCCGGAAGGAACCTATTATCTGGTAATTGTATTTTGTGTGGTAATCATGAGTTCATCGGTATTGCTTTATCAGATTATCAAACGGATTTAGGAGGCAGATTATTATGGGATGGAATCAAATAGCAGCAGTAGCAAGCGGAGCAATTGCGTTGGTAGGAGCAATCTGCACCGCATGGCAGATTTATCAGATGACGGTATCAGATGCAAAAGCAAGAGGCTTAAAGCACCCGAAATTCTGGGGATTTTGGGCGATGAATGGAAATAATTCAAGTGGACTGATTCTTTATCTGATCGGTAGAAGAAAATATCCGGTCCAGAATATGAGCATCGAAGATCAGGAAAAGATTGAAACAAGAAAAAAGGCAGCAGGAGCTGCGCTTGTGTTTATGACACTTGGGGCGATTGGATTTGTGATCAATATCATGCGGATTTATATTTAATGAAGAATACGAATACGAAGAGCGGTATAGACGTTAAAAATCTATACCGCTTTTTCCAGTTCTTTTTGCATATCGATAACTTTTTCATAGATTGCATTAGCAAGTGCAGCGTGACCGGCTGCATCCAGATGCTCGCGGTCGGTTGTACTCGGAGATGCGAAAGCAGAGGCATCCAGAAATGCTGCATGATGCAGAAGTGCCACTTTGTGATACTCTTCAGCAAGCTTTTTTGAAATTTCTACGGATTTTTCATCAAATTCCGGATCAAAGCCAGGATCGTCAACACCTTCATCCAGATGAATCGGTGAAATGACGAGGAGATTAAAAGGCTGGGAAACGTTTTTTCGGGCTTTTTGGATGACTTGAGCCAATCCTTTGGCAATGGTTCCTGCGGACGCATTGTATCTTGTTTTGCAGTCGTTGGTTCCGAGCATAACGATAAGGAGATCGATAGGGTTATGCATTTCCAGCGTGACACCGATCAGATCAAGTCCACGGCGTCCCTCACGAAGATCATCCTGAAATACAGTGGTTCTTCCACAAAGACCTTCTTCGATCACACGGTGGTCAGCACCCAGCTTCTTCTGAAGCAGACAGGTCCATCGGGTGTCGGTGTCAAATCTGCCGGTTCCGTCCGGTTTGTAGCCATATGTGTTTGAGTCGCCGAAGCATAAGATGTTCATTCTGTGTCACTCCTTTACAAACCTACTAAATTGATATGTTATATATGATAAATGAGATTGTTGGAAAAGTCAAGAGGTAAAATTGTATTGGAAAGGTTTCGGAAAGGTTTTGAAATTTACCTGGATTTTAATTTACATCTGTATAAAGCAAAGATATACTAATGGGTGGAGGATAAAAATTATGAAGAATAAAAGAGAAGTGTTGGTTAAACTTTTTCTATCTACATTATATCTAAGTGCATTTACATTTGGCGGCGGTTATGTGATCGTCACGCTGATGAAGAAAAAGTTTGTGGATGATTATCATTGGATTGAAGAAAATGAAATGCTGGATCTGGTGGCAATCGCGCAGTCAGCACCGGGACCGATTGCGGTAAATGGGGCAATCGTGGTTGGGTATAAGCTTGCCGGCCTTGCAGGAACACTGGTTGCAATTATTGGAACGATTATCCCACCGTTTGTGATCATTTCTTTGATTTCTGCTTTTTATCATGCATTTCGGGATAATTATCTGATGAGTCAGATGCTGGAAGGGATGCAGGCAGGTGTCGGAGCTGTGATTGCCTCGGTCACTTATGAAATGGGATGTGGAATTATAAAAAAGAAAGATAATGTGGCAACGATTGTTATGATTGCAGCCTTTATAGCAGCCTGTGTATTGGGAATCAATGTGATTTATATTGTGATTGCAAGTGGAGCTTTTGGTGTAATCCGGACGATATGGAACAGACGGAGGAAAAGAGTATGATCTATATACAATTATTTTTAAGCTTTTTTCAGATCAGCTTGTTCAGCTTTGGAGGTGGATATGCGGCACTTCCACTGATCCAGGGGCAGGTCGTAAATGTGCATCACTGGCTCAGCATGACGGAATTTACGGATCTGATCACCATTTCCCAGATGACTCCGGGACCGATTGCGATCAATGCAGCAACCTTTGTTGGGATGAAACTGACCGGAATGCCGGGAGCGGTTGTGGCTACACTAGGATATATCACACCATCTTGCATTATCGTGACGATCATTGCAAAATTGTATTTAAAATACCGGGAAATGGACATGCTGCAGGGAATACTTGGAGGGATCAGACCGGCGGTGGTCGCACTGATCGGATCGGCGGGAATTTCCATTTTGCAGACAGCATTCTGGGGAGTTTCCGGGAAAATGGTGATATCTGATACCAGTTGGCTGATGGTTGGAATATTTGTGGTATGTGTGATCTTGCTTAGGAAGGTGAAGATGAATCCAATCTGGGTGATGGTGCTGGCCGGGGTGATGAAAGTTGGCGTGGAGCTGGTTTGGAAGATGTAAATGGGTGCTGTTTAATTGTGGAAAAGAATAAGATGGAAGACTGAAAGCTATTGTGGAGAGGTATCTTTCAGTCTTTTTCTATGCAGAATACAGAGGATGAATGAGTACCATATTTTTTGAAGGTATGGTATACTTTCACTATGATTAGAAAGTAGCCCATTGCGGCGAAATAACAGAAGACGGAGGAGTATAAAATGGCTGAAATGGAGAACAGCAGGGATTTAAACAGTGTGTTATGGAGTGGGGCGGATGTTTTGCGTTCAAAAATGGATGCTAATGAGTATAAAGATTATTTGCTGGGGATTGTTTTCTACAAGTACTTATCCGATTCTTTTCTGATAAAAGTATATGATATGATTTGTGATGGAAAACCAGAGAGCTTGAAAGAGGCATTGGATGCATATGTGAAAGTTCTTAATGGAGAAGATGGAGAAGCGTTAAAGACGGAAATGAAAAGTGTATGCCATTATGTGATTGAACCGGAGCTTACCTACACTTATTTTGCGGATGCAGCTAGAAATAATTCTTTTAGCCGTGAGCAGTTACAGAAGGCATTTAATAATATTGAGCAAAGTGATGAATTGTTCGTGGATTTGTTTACGGATATTGATTTGTATTCCAATCGTTTAGGGGTGGGAGATCAAAAGCAGAGTGATACGATTGCAAGTTTGATTAAAGTAATTGATAATGCAGACTTGTTGAATTCGGATGTAGAAATACTTGGAAATGCATATGAAACTTTGATTGGATGGTTTGCATCGGAGACAGGAAAAAAAGCAGGAGAATTCTATACTCCACAGGCAGTATCAAAAATTTTAACCAGAATTGCAATCAAGGGACAGGAAGAAAAGCAAGGTCTGTCAGTATATGATCCATGTATGGGATCAGGTTCGCTTCTTTTGAATGCAAAGAAATATGCAAAGCATTCAGAATATATTAAATACTATGGACAGGAATTGAATACATCTACTTACAATCTGGCAAGAATGAATATGTTCCTTCATGGAATTGTAGCAGAAAACCAGAAACTTCATAACGGAGATACACTTGACGGAGACTGGCCGACAGGAGAAGAAACAGATTTCAATATGGTACTTATGAATCCTCCGTATTCAGCAAAATGGAGTGCAGCTGCCGGATTTTTACAAGATGAAAGATTCAGTGATTATGGTGTACTGGCACCGAAGTCGAAAGCAGATTATGCATTTCTGCTTCATGGACTGTATCATTTGAAAAGTAATGGAACTATGGCAATTGTTTTACCACATGGTGTTCTTTTTCGCGGCGCAGCTGAAGGAAAAATCAGAGAAAAACTGCTTCGTTCAGGAAATATTTATGCGGTAATAGGATTACCTGCAAATCTTTTCTATAACACGTCCATTCCGACTTGCATCATTGTATTGAAAAAGCATAGAGATGGCAGAGATGTATTATTTATTGATGCTTCCAAGAAGTTCAATAAAGGGAAAAAGCAAAATGAAATGACAGATGAACATATTGAAGAGATTATCAATCTGTACAGTAAGAGAGAAACTGTAGAAAAAGAGGCATTCCTTGCCAACTTTGAAGATATAGAAAAAAATGACTTTAACCTCAATATACCACGATATGTTGATAATTTTGAGAAAGAAGAAGAGGTTGATCTACCGGCACTTTTAGGTGAAATGAAGAAAACGGATGAAGAAATCGAAAAAGTGCAGGGAGAATTCCTTTCAATGCTCAAAGAATTAACATCAGATGATGCGTCAATAATGGCATCTTTGAATGATTTGATCGGGAAAATGGAGGGGTAGAGATGGGAAAACCTAAAATTAGATTTGAAGGGTATAGTGAAGATTGGGAACAGCGTAAGCTTGGCGATATCACCACAAA